>NZ_JBHWHH010000019.1:0-58180 GCF_042732555.1 Nocardia sp. NPDC059764 | reverse complement strand
GGCCCCGAACCCCCTTTTTCTCTCAGTGGATTTCGCTCAGAGCGTTTCGTTGAGCGCCTTGATCGGCATCTTGAGTTCACCGAGCAGATCGATGTCGGACTCGGCCGGACGACCCAGGGTGGTCAGGTAGTTGCCGACGATGACGGCGTTGATGCCGCCCAGGATGCCCTGCTTGGCGCCCAGGTCGCCGAGGGTGATCTCGCGGCCGCCGGCGAAACGCAGGATGGTGCGCGGCATGGCGAGACGGAAGGCGGCGACGGCGCGCAGCGCGTCGGCGGCCGGGAGCACCTCGAGGTCACCGAAGGGGGTGCCCGGGCGCGGGTTGAGGAAGTTCAGCGGCACCTCGTCGGGCTCCAGCGAGGCCAGGTCGGCCGCGAATTCCGCACGCTGCTCCAGGGATTCGCCCATGCCGAGGATGCCGCCGCAGCAGACCTCCATGCCTGCCTCGCGCACCATGCGCAGGGTTTCCCAGCGCTCGTCGTAGGTGTGGGTGGTGACCACGTTCGGGAAGTGCGAGCGCGCGGTCTCCAGGTTGTGGTTGTAGCGGTGCACGCCCATGGCGGCCAGCTGGTCCACCTGCTCCTGGTTCAGCATGCCCAGCGAGCAGGCGACCTGGATGTCGACCTCGTTGCGGATGGCCTCGACGCCCGCGGCGACCTGCGCCATCAGGCGCTCGTCCGGACCGCGCACCGCGGCCACGATGCAGAACTCGGTGGCGCCGGTCTTGGCGGTCTGCTTGGCCGCCTCCACCAGCGAGGGGATGTCGAGCCAAGCGGCGCGCACCGGCGACTGGAAAAGGCCGGACTGCGAACAGAAGTGGCAGTCCTCGGGGCAACCGCCGGTCTTGAGCGAGATGATGCCCTCGACCTCGACCTCGGGGCCGCACCACTTCATGCGGACGTCGTGCGCCAGGCCGAGCAGCTCCTCGAGCCGCTCGTCGCCGAGCCGCAGGACCGCGAGGGTCTGCTCCTGGGTCAGGCCGACGCCGCGCTCGAGCACCTGCTCGCGAGCGATGGCGAGGATGTCATCGCCTGCGTTGGTACCGGCTACGGTGGTGACGGCTACCTGGGTCATGTCCGCGGGAATCCCTTCGTCCGGCCGCGTGGCCGAGCAACTTGAACGGTGTTCAGGGTAGGCTAGCAGCCCGGAACGTGAGCCGGAACACGAGAGGGTCGGATTCTTCAGTGCAACTCCATCGCACGGATGTGGTCGACGGGGCCATCGCCATCCTCGACCAGTACGGGCTGGCGGATCTCACCATGCGCCGCCTGGCCACCTCGCTGCACGTCCAGCCCGGTGCGCTGTACTGGCACTTCCCCAACAAGCAGGCGCTGCTCGGCGCCGTCGCCGACCGCATTCTCGCGCCCATGGACGAACCGGTCCGGGCCGAGGAATGGTCCAAGCAGATGACCGAACTCGCGCACCGGCTGCGCGAGAGCCTGCTCGCCTACCGCGACGGGGCCGAACTGGTCTCGGCCACCTACGCGTCCCGCCTCACCACCAGCAAGGGCCGGGAACGACTGGCCAGCGCCGCGATTCGCGCGGGCATGACGCGTGAGGAAGCCGAGCTGGCCGCCTACACGTTGCTGTATTACGTGCTCGGGCAGACCGTGGACGAGCAGTCGCGCATCCAGATGGATTCCGCGGGCGCGCTCACCGAGGAGAACTCGCCGCTGTACGACATGCCCGACGCCACCGCGCGATTCGACTTCGGGTTGCAGCTGTTCGTGAGCGGCGTGCGGCATCTGCTCGGTTCGCGGATCCGCTGAGCTTCGAGGACACCGGGATGAACCGACCAGCCGGAACCGGTGAAGGTTCCGGACGGTAGGGTTCCCCTCGTCAGTATCGGCGGGTGCGGGAATCCGGTGGGAATCCGGAGCGGTCGCGCCACTGTGAGCACCGGATCCCGGTGCGAGTCAGACCTCCCCCGCCGCGCAACACTCTGGAGAGGCCGCGTCATGCCCGAGGAGCTACCGCGATGAGCCGCGCGCGGACTTCACTCGCCCTGCCCGTCATGGGGGCGCTGCTGGTCGTGGCCATGATCGTCGCGACCGGATTCGGCGCGGAGACGATCCCGGTGCGCGAGGTGCTCGCGGTGCTGCGCGACCGGCTGACCGGCGCCGCGCACACCGATCTCGGGCTCGACACCATCGTGTGGCAATTGCGGGTGCCGCGAACCGTTCTCGCGGCCATCGTCGGCGCGGGCCTGGCGGTCGCCGGGGCGGCCATGCAGACCCTGGTCCGCAATCCTCTCGCCGACCCCTATCTGCTGGGCGTGTCCTCCGGCGCGGGTGTCGGCGCGGCGGCGGTCATCACCTCCGGGGTATTCGCCGGGGCCGGACTGTGGGCGCTGTCGGCGGGCGCGCTCGCCGGGGCCTTCGCCGCCGCGGCCGCGGTATTCCTCATCGCCCTGGCCCAAGGCGGGCTCACGCCACTGCGTCTCGTGCTCACCGGCACGGTGCTGGGCTCGGCCTTCGCCGCCTTCAGCAGCTACCTGATCTTCCGCAGCAGTGACCCGTCCGCCGCCCAGTCGGTGCTCTTCTGGCTGCTCGGCAGCCTCTCCGGCGCGGACTGGACCCGAATCCTGTTGCCCGGCTGCGTGGTCGCGGCCTGCCTGACGGCCCTGCTGCTCGCCGCCAACTGGCTCGACGCGCTGAACCTGGGCCCGGACACGGCGGCCTCCATCGGAGTTCCGGTGCGCGAGTTGCGCATCGCGCTGTTCGTCCTGCTGGCGGTCCTGGTCGGCGTCCTGGTGGCGGTCTCCGGCGGCATCGGTTTCGTCGGGCTGGTGGTCCCGCACGCCGCCCGACTCCTGGTCGGGCCGCGCCACCGCGTGCTGCTGCCCGCGAGCGCCCTGTGCGGGGCCACCTTCCTGGTCGTCGCCGACGCCGCCACCCGAGTCCTGGTCCGCCCCACCGAGATCCCGGTCGGCGTCCTCACCGGCCTCATCGGAGCCCCCGCATTCTTCCTCCTCATGGGCCGCCGCACCTACCGATTCGGTCCGGCGTGAGGCCCCGCCGGGCCGGGCCGCACCACCGGGGCGCGGGCGAGCTGCGGGCCGCCGGACTGGCCTGCGCGGCGGGACGGCGAACGGTGGTCGCGCAGGTCGACTTCACGGTGTCGCCGGGCGAGACGGTGGGCGTCGTCGGGCCGAACGGCGCGGGCAAGACCACGCTGTTGCGGACCCTGGCGGGGTTGATCGCACCGGTCGAGGGTGGCGTCGAGGTGGATGGCCGTCCGGTGCACCAGGTTTCGGCGCGGGAGCGGGCGCGGCTGGTGGGTCTGGTCGGGCAGGACGAGGTGCCGCCCACCGATCTGCTGGTGGGTGAGCTGGTGGCGTTGGGCCGGACGCCGTACCTGCCGCCGTGGGGCGCGGGCGGGCCGGGCGAACGGGCGGCGGTCGAACAGGCGCTGGGCCAGGTGGATCTGGCCGGGTTCGAGGGGCGCGCGGTCGGGCGGCTGTCCGGCGGGGAACGGCAGCGGGTGCTGCTGGCGCGGGCGCTCGCCCAGGACACGCCGGTGCTGCTGCTGGACGAGCCGACCAACCATCTGGATGTCACCCATCAGCTCGAATTGCTGGCGCTGAACCGGGAATTGGAACGGACCGTCGTGATGAGCCTGCACGACCTGACCCTCGCGGATCGGTTCTGCGACCGGGTACTGGTGCTCGACGAAGGCCGGGCCCGCCCCCTCGAACCGCCCGGCACCGCGCTGCGGCCCGAGGTGCTCGACGAGGTGTTCGGCGTGCGGGCGCGCCGGATACCGGATCCCGACACCGGTGATTCCCATCTGCTCATCACGGCTCGAACGGCACAGTCTTGACTCGAAAGGCACGGTCTTGAACAGGATCTTTCCGCTCGTCGCGGTCACCGCCATCGCGGGAGTGCTCACCGCGTGCGGATCGCCGCAGGCGGCGACCGGGAACATGACCGTGCGCAATTGCGGTGCGGAACAGCGGTTCCCGTCGCCCGCGCAACGCATGTTCGTCAATGACGGGAACCTGATCTCCATGGTGCTGGCCCTGGGCGCGCAGGACCAGACGGTCGCCGTGTCGAGCCTGAAGCGGGACGCGGACACGCTGCGCAAGCATTACGGGGACGGCGTGGACCGGCTCAATTCCGTTGCCCCCGACTATCCCTCGCGGGAGACGGTGCTGGCCCAACGACCCGACGTGATGGTGGCGGGCTGGAACTACGGCTACTCGGAGTCGGCGAATCTGACGCCGGAGTCGTTGCGGGCGGCCGGCGTCGCGCCGTACGTGCTCACCGAGAGCTGCCGTCGGCCCGGCGGCGAGCGGGGTGTGGTGGACGCCTGGACCGCGCTGCGCACGGATCTGACCGCGCTGGGGGCGATCACCGGGCGCGCGGACCAGGCGGCACGGGTCACCGGGGATCTGGATCGCCGACTGTCCACCCTGTTGGCCGCGCCGCAGCCGGAGCGGCGGCCGACGGTGTTCCTCTTCGACAGCGCCTCCGACACCGTCTTCTCCAGCGGGCAATACGGTGCGCCGCAGGCGATCCTGGAGGCGGCGGGCGCGCGCAACGCGCTGTCCGATGTGGCCGACACCTGGACGGCGGTGTCGTGGGAGCGGCTGGCGGCGGCCGACCCGGACGCCATCGTGTTCGTTGACTATCCGCCGCAGAGCTTCCAGCAGAAGGTGGATCTGCTGCGCGGCAAGCCGGGCATCCAGAATCTGCGGGCGGTCACGCAGGGCCGGTTCCTGAACCTGCCGTACGCGCTGTGGACCAGCGGGCCGTTGAACATCGACGCCGCCGAGCAGGTGCGGGCGCAGCTGGAACGCTGGAACCTGGTGCCCGCCTCGGGCATTCGTCCGGCCGCCGACGACGCGGTGCGCTAGGCGGACCACGCCGAGCCCACCGGCGCGGACCCGCTCAGTGGCCCACCGCGGCGGCTTCGGACTGGTCCCGCCACAGCTGCCGCACGAACGGCACCACCTGCTGTTCGATGACGGTGTTGTACTCCTGCGGCCGCTCGATCGGATTGGCGTGCCCCGTGGTTCGCGTGGTCACCACCAGCAGGGTCCCGCGCACCCCGCCGACCCGGTCGACGAGCACCTGGTGCGAGTACTCCACGTCCACCACCGGATCGTCGTACGGGTCGTGCGGCCGGATGAACACGATGGCCGGGCGCGGCTTGCCCGCCGCGGGTTTGGCCAGCGCGCGCAGGTCGTCCACCGCGCCGCCCGCCACGATGGCCTTGAACTGCGCCTCGATCAGACCGTTGCCGGCGGCGTCGGTATTGAGGATCTTGGACCGCAGCACGTCGTCGACCGCGCGCCGGAACTCGCCGCCGCGGATCATGTAGCGCCCGCCGATGAAACGGTCATGGCGCGCATACACTTCCACGACCAGCCGCAGCATGCGGCTCTCCCGCGCCCCGGGCACCCAGCCCATCCAGCGCAGCATCTCCTCGCCCTGGTCGCGGCTCTCGGGCCGCACCGCGTTCAGATCCACCGGCGTGCAGTCCAGGATCACCGCCCGCACCCGTGTGCCGTCGCTGTCCTCATGCAGGTGCTTGGCGATCTCGAGCGCGATGACCCCGCCCATGCTGTGCCCGGCCAGCACCACGTTCGGCACCTTGGCGGCGGCGGTGACCTTCACGATGAGGTCCGCGATCACCTTGGTGTCGATACCGGTGTTGTCGTAGCGGACCGCCCACACCGACCCCAGCCGCGACAGCGACGGCAGCGCCCGCGCGGTGTCCCCGGCGTCGAGGACGCCCAGCCCGACCAGATCGAAGACGGCGGTGTCGGTGGCCTGCAGTTCCGCGGGCGCGGCGATGGGCAGCACCGAGGGTTCGGTGCGGGCCAGCCGATCCTGTTCGGGCAGCACGTCCAGGCCGATGTACTCGACGAACGCGGCCAGCGCGACCAGCGGAACCAGGCCCAGTCGCAGGGCCAGCAGCCGGGCCCGCCGGAAGCGACCCCAGCGCGCTCCGAGCCGGGTGGACCGCAGGCGGGCGCGCCGTCGCCGATCGTCGTAGTCGGCGGCGCCGGACGGATACGGGAACCCCGGCAGGGCCATCAATCCACTGTACGAATTTCCGGCTCGTCATCCAGGCTTGTGCTGCGCGTCATCCGCTGGTATCGCGCGCATCACCTGCGCGTGCCGCAGCGGAATCAGTGTCCCTCAGCGCGTTCGGCGAGGGCGGCGAGATTGTGCAGGGCCGTGCGGAAGCCGACCTCGTTGTCCTCCGGGGACAGCCCCGGCGGCAGATTGTCGTGCTGGGCGGTGACGCGGGTGCCGCCGGGCGCGTCGTCGAGGGTGTAGGTGACCGTCATCTCGCCGGTCAGTTCCGGATTGTCGGTCTCGAACTCGATGGTCTGCACCACCTCCCGGTCGGGGACGACGCGGGCGAAGACCCCGTGGAAGGTGTCGGTGTGCGGGCTCGTCTTGCCGGCCTCGGAGGGCAGGTCGTAGGTCAGCGAGATGCGGAACCGCCCGCCGACGCGGGCATCGAATTCGTGGATGCGGCTGGTCATTCCGTCGGGGACCATCCAGGTCCGGACCGAATGCGCGTCCAGGAGGGCGCGGAAGACACTGGGACGCGGAGCGCCGACGAACTTCTCGACTCGAGTGGAAGGCACGGGCGCCACCCTACGCTCGATGTGACCAAGATCACGACAGCCCCGGCGCATTGGTGCCCGCGTCGTCCGGCGCGACCGGCAGGGTGAGGGTGGCCAGGGTGCCGCCGCCGGGCGCGGGAACCAGTGTCACCGAACCGGAATGGACCGCGGCCACCCACTGCACCAGCGACAGTCCGATGCCGTGCCGCCCGCCCGCGCCGACCGCGCCGCGCCGGAACGGGTCGGTGAGGGCGGGATCGAGTCCGCGCCCGTGATCGCGCACGGTCACCTGCCCCGCCGCGACCCGGACCTGCACCGGCGGGCCGCCGTGCACCAGCGCGTTGTCGACGAGATTGCGCACGGCCAGGGCCAGCAGCTCGGGGTCCGCCCATACCGCGGTGGGTTCGGTGCTCAGTCCGATCTCGCCGCCGCAGCCGGCGACCACGCCCTCCACCAGTTGATCCAGGAACAGCCGCTGCCGATCCAGTTCACCCGCACCGGTTTCCGCGCGGGTGCGGGCCAGCAGCCCGGCGACCATGCGGCCCATGCGATCGGTGAGCGAGCGCGCGTCGGTGACGGCGCGGCGGGCGTCGGCCGGATCCCGCAGCGCGGCATCGAGATAGAGGCGCAGGGTGGCCACCGGCCACGACTCCCGGCGCGCTCATGCCGTCACCGTGGCAGAACGCCCGTGAGGAACTCGTTAGGGCGGGCGGCTACCGGTCAGGGTCGCAGATACCGATCGGTCCAGTCCGGGTCGAACCAGCCCGGCGCGGCCGCGGTGAACTCGGGCCGGTCCCAGGCCCCGGCGCCCGCGGGCAGCGAACCCACCAGGTCGACGCCGGTGACGGCGGGCAGGTCGGTGCGATTGCACTCGGAGGCGAGATCGGGTGCGGCGGGCCAGGATCCGATGACCAGGCCCGCGCAGTCGACACCGGCCGCGGCCAGCGTGCGGGTGGTGAGCTCGCTGTGATTGAGGGTGCCCAGCCCGGCGGCGGCCACCAGCAGGACCGGGGCGCTCATCTTCTGGGCCAGGTCCAGCAGGGTGAACTCGCCCATGCGCACCAGCAGCCCGCCCGCGCCCTCGACCAGGATCAGGTCGGCGTCGGCGCAGGACTCGATCCCGGCGACCGTCTCGGCCAGGGTGAGCAGCGGCTGACCGCAGCGGCGCGCGGCGGTGTCGGGGGCCAGCGGGTCGGGGTAACGCGCGAATTCGAGGGTGCGGGTCACGCCGCTGAGCCGGGTGATGTCGGCCAGGTCGCCGGGCTCGCCGGGGGCCATGCCGGTCTGCGCGGGCTTGACCACCGCGACCTCGGTTCCGGCGGCGCGGGCGGTCGCCGCCAGCGCGGCGGTCGCGATGGTCTTGCCGACGTCGGTCGAGGTGCCGGTGATGAACAGCAGGTTCGTGGTCATACCGAAACGACCTCCCGCCCACGGGCTTCGGCCAGCACCTCGCCGAGAACGGTGGCGATGGTGGCCAATTCGGCCTCGGTGAGATCGGCGCGCGCGGTCAGGCGCAGGCGCGAGGTGCCCTCGGGCACCGACGGCGGCCGGAAGCAGCCGACGCTCAGGCCGCGCGCCCGGCAGGCCTGGGCGGCGTCGTAGGCGACCTGCGCCTCGCCGAGCACGACCGAGACGACCGCCGACTCCGGGTTCGCGACACCGGCGATGCGGGCCAGGTCGGCGGCGCGGTCGAGGACCCGCTGGGCCATCTCGGGCTCGCGGCGCAGCAACCCCAGTGCCGCGCGGGCCGCGCCGACGGCGGCCGGGGCCAGGCCGGTGTCGAAGATGAAGGTGCGGGCCGCGTCGATCAGGTGCGCGCGCACCCGCTCACCGGCCAGCACCACACCGCCCTGCGCGGCAAAGGCTTTGGAGAGGGTCGCGGTGATGATCAGGTCGGGTTCCCCGGCCAGCCCGCACTCGTGCACCAGGCCGCGGCCGCCGTCGCCGCGCACACCCAGTCCGTGCGCCTCGTCAACGATGAGGACCGCGCCGTTGGCCCGGGTGACGCGATGCAGTTCGGTCAGCGGGGCGAGGTCGCCGTCGGCGCTGAACACCGAATCGGTGAGCACCAGCGCGCGTTCCTCGGTGCGCTGCGACAGCAGCCGATCCACGGCGGCGGGATCCTTGTGCGCCGCGATCTCCACACGCGCCCGCGACAAGCGGCAGGCGTCCACCAGCGAGGCGTGACTGCCTTCGTCCGAAACCACCAGCGCCCCACGCCCGGCCAGCGCGGTGACCACGCCGAGGTTGGCGGCGTAGCCGGAGGCGAACACCAATCCGGCTTCCGCGCCCACGAATTCGGCGAGTTCGCGCTCGAGCTGCTCGTGTTCGGCGGTGGTCCCGGTGACCAGTCGCGAACCGGTGGAGCCGGTGCCCCAGTGCCGCACGGAGGCGACCGATCCCTCGACGACCTCGGGGTGGCGGACGAGCCCGAGGTAGTCGTTGGAGGCCAGGTCGATGCTCGCCGCGTCGGAGGTGCGGGGTCGCAGTTCACGGCGCAGCCCCGCGTCGACGCGTTCGGCGGCGCGGGTGTCGAGCCAGCTCAAGGGATCGGCAGTCACAGCTCGGAAGCATACTTGAACGCCGTTCAGGAGGCCATGGGTGTCGGTGGACGGCGCTATGCTGGAGGATCGTAAGGAGGCTGCGCGATGCCACGATGGGCAATAGTGGTCGAGCAGACGACCGGCTTCGGCGACTCCAAGACCTGGAGTCCGAAGATCCTCACCGAGGTGGTGGGAACCCGCGAACAAGCTCTCGCGAAGGTCCCTGGCCTCGTCTCGAAATTCATTCCCGATCATCCGAAGTTGATCAGCCGCCGCACGATTCTGCGCGACGGCGACACCTTCATGCTGATCGCACGTGGCTGGTCCGATGACTATCACTGCGTGTTCAAGGTCTGGGAAGTCCTGTCAGACAGCGACAATGCAGACAAAGCACGCGAGAAACGGGCCAACCGCTAGGAATTCGGCATCCCGGCGGTAGTCCAGGATCAGGCCGCGGCAGCCGCGAGCATGGCGGCGGTGATCCGGCGGACGTCCTCCGAGGTGCTGATGAACGGGGGCATGGCATAGACCAGGTTGCGGAAGGGCCGCAGCCAGGCTCCCGCGTCGACGGCGGCGTGCGTCGCCGCGCGCATGTCCACCGGGTGATCGAGCTCGATCACCCCGATGGCACCGCGCACCCGCACGTCGGCGACGCCGGGCAGGTCCCGCGCCGGGGCCAGACCGGAGTTCAGCTCGGCCTCGATCCGGGTGACCTCGCCCTGCCAGTCCCGCGAGAGCAGCAGTTCGATCGAGGCGACCGCCACCGCGCAGGCGAGGGGGTTGCCCATGAAGGTCGGGCCGTGCATGAGACCGCCGTGCGAGCGGCTGATGGTCTCGGCGATCTCCGCGGTGGTCAGGGCGGCGGCCAGGGTCAGGTAGCCGCCGGTGATGGCCTTGCCGACGCACATCACGTCGGGGCGGACCCCGGCCTGGTCGGCGGCGAAAAGCGTTCCGGTGCGGCCGAATCCGGTGGCGATCTCGTCGAAGACCAGCAGGACGTCGTGCTCGTCGCAGAGGCGGCGCAGTTCGGTCAGGTAGCGCGGGTCGTGGAAACGCATGCCGCCCGCGCCCTGCACCACGGGTTCCACGATGACAGCGGCCAATTCGTGGGCGTGCTCGGCGATGGTCCGTTCCAGTTCGGCGACGTACTCCGGCCGGAAGTCCGCGGGGGGCGCGCTCGCGAAGATCTGCGGGACCAGCACATCCGACCACAGCGAGTGCATGCCGCCCTCTGGGTCGCACACGCTCATGGGGGTGAACGTGTCGCCGTGGTAGCCGCCGCGCCAGGTCATCAGCCGGTGCTTGCCGGGCCGGCCCAGCGCGCGCTGGTACTGCAGGCACATCTTCACCGCGACCTCGACCGACACCGAACCGGAGTCGCAGAGGAACACCTTGTCCAGGCCCTCGGGGGTGAGCTCGACCAGCAGCCGCGACAGCCGCACGGCGGGTTCGTGGGTGAGCCCGCCGAACATGACGTGACTCATCTTGCGCGACTGCGCCAACAGCGCGGCGTCCAGCACCGGGTGCTGGTACCCGTGCACGGCCGCCCACCAGGAACTCATGCCGTCCACCAGTTCCCGACCGTCGGCCAGGGTGAGCCGGGCGCCCGACGCCGAGGCCACCACCAGGGGTTCGGTGCCGGCCGGGAAGCCGCCGTAGGGATGCCACACGTGGGCGGCGTCGAGGGCGGTGATCTCGGCGGGCGACAGCGCGGCCGATGCCGTCAGAGGGTCGGTCAATGCCACAGGTGGTCCTTCGAGGAGCGGGCTTGAACGCCGTTCAAGTTATCACAGCGGCACCGCCGGACCCTGCTGGCCAATTTTGTATTGCCAGTACAACTTGCGGGGGATACCGCCTCGGAACTACGATCGTGTGACTTACAGCACCGGGGAAGCATGACGGAAGAGCAGCGGGCGCGCCGGAAGCACGCCGGACAGAACTGTGCCCCGGGCGGCATGCAAGGCAGAGGCGGACCCGGGGCGTACGAAGTCAGTCTAGCCCAAACCCCCGCCGGAGAACCAGTGCTACTCGCCGGAGGTGTTCATGTCCGATAATCCGCCACTGTGGTTCGTCGATCGATTCACGGTGCCCCGCCTTGCCCCGTACCTGCGCACGGCGCTACGTGAAGACGTGCCCGTGGTCGACCTCTATGTCTGGAATCTTCAACTGTCCGAGGCATTTTACGTGCCACTGCATTGCCTCGAGGTCTGCCTCCGCAACTCGATCCACCATCAATTGAAGACTCGCTTCTCGCAAGAGGACTGGTGGGCGGTCGCACCTTTGCGCCCGGACCATCGGACCCGCATCGAGAATGCCGCCGCCGACGTCCGGCAACGCAAGCTGTGCCCTTCCGCCGACGACGTCGTCGCCGAACTCTCTTTCGGCCTTTGGGTGTCGCTACTGAGCCGCGCGTATGACCGTCATTTGTGGGTTCCCGCGTTACACAACGCATTTCCGCATTACAGAGGTCCCCGCGAGCAACTGCGCAGGGACCTCGACACCATGCGCCTGTTCCGCAATCGGATAATGCACCACGAACCGATTCACCACCGCGGGCTGGCCGCCGACCACGCCAAAATCTACGCGTTGCTCGATTGCCTCGGCCCCGAGATCAAGCCGTGGCTGCGGACTGTGGACCGCGTCCCCTCGGTCTTGGCGCTGCGCCCCCAGGCTGATCAGCATGCCTGAGTCCGGAGCGGCGACGGCTGCATTGTGGGACGCGGCGTCTGGACTCAGGGATGAGGGATTCCGCCTCGAACAAGTCCGTATCCTCACTCTCGTCCTCATCTACTCGAGGGCCCGGGGCAATTCTCGAGCCGACTCCGAGTCTGCCGACGAAGACTTCTGGGCGGCCGCGATCGAATACGCGCGAGACCAAGTGCCGGAGCTTCGGGACGAGAACATTCCGGCCATCGGACCACGTCAGATGCCCGCGGCGCGAAAACTCCTCGAGGCGGTCGATCGTCTGATGAGTACAGAGACCGCAGGCGATGCCTTCCTCACCACATTGGACGTGCTCACGCCGGATCGCCGGAGTAGTGAGTTCTTCACCCCTCGCGGTGTGACCGATTTGCTTGTCAGCTGCCTCGATCCCGCGGAGAGTGGGCAGGTCTTCGATCCATCTTGCGGCACCGGTGAGTTCTTGGCGGCCGTTGCCGCGCACATGGCGAATCCGACAACGCCGAAACCACTCCCACGATTCATCGGTACTGCACCGACAACGAGCTCTGTCGCGATAGCGCGAATGAACCTCGCCGTGCACGGCGCGGACGGCTCCGGAGTGCAGGCCGATTGGCCCGAGTCCGAGTGGCCCACAGGACAAGCGACGTTCGTTCTGACCAACCCACCGTTCAACATGCGATCGACCACGGATGACTCTCGCTCATGGAGGTACGGGGTTCCGCCACGGTACAACGCGAACTATGCCTGGCTTCAGCAGGCGGTCGAAGCCCTCACATCCACCGGTCGCGCGGCGGTGATCATGCCGAATAGCACACTCACGAGCAGCGCTGAAGAGAGTATCCGCCGCAATATGGTCGAGGACGGGTGCGTCGAAGCGCTGATCTCGCTGCCGTCGAAACTCTTTCGACACACCGGTATTCCGGTTTGCGTCTGGCTACTACGCGCTCCGTCCGAATCCTCCGATGTCCTATTTATCGACGCGTCCCAGAACGGAACAAACATCGACCGCACGCTACGAACTCTCGCCCCTCGGGACATCGAGCGAATTGGAACGATCGTCAAGACGTGGCGTGCTGAACGGCGGATCGAGGGAGAGCCAAATGCCATTTCGGTCGACATCTCCACAATCCGTGAGCATCAGTACAGGCTCACTCCGGCTGTCTATCTGCGCGCCAGTCTGGGTGCTCGAGACCCGAAATCCACTCTGACGGTCCTCCGCCGAACTGCCGCACGCCTCACGACCGATCAGCAGGCCGGACGCCGGGCCGACTCCACCGTAGACATGATTCTATCGGCTCTGATCACGTCCACCGGCAGGCACCCGGAGTGGCCGATGACTGTATTGGGGGACATCTGCTCCATCACCCCCGGCGCATCTATCGAGGTCGATCCGGATGGCACGACGCCAGTCGTCAAACCGAAGGATCTTGCCAGGGGACGGGTCACACCGCCGTCCGATCACACGAATCCGCAAGAGGCTGAGCGACGTTCGACATACCGAATCGCGGTCGGCGATCTGTTGTGCAGCCGAACGGGAACTGTCGGCCGCAGCGCCGTCGTTACGGCAGACCAGGACGGTTGGCTGTTCAGCACCGGCCTGATCCGTCTACGACCCTGCGTCGAAGGCATCGATCCTCTGTACCTGCACTCGTACCTCGCCGGGGCCGAGGCCCAGGAATGGATCCGTGACCGGGCCGAGGGCACCGCCATCATGAGCATCAATGCGAAGACTCTCAAACAACTTCCTGTCCGGCTTCCCCCGCTGCCCGAACAGGCCGCGATCGGCCGCGCGGCCAGCAGCTTCGACCGGCAGCTCGAGGCCCACGATCGAATCCGCGCGACCATGTTCACCGCCAGGGAAGCAGCGATGAACTTGCTACTGTCCGGGCATGTCGCGGCCACAGAGGTCGATTCGACCGGCTGAGCAACGCGATGCTCTACGCCGCGCGCCGCATCTATCACCGCGCGGGATTCGAACTGGTCGAATCGAATCCGCACCACAGCTGCGGGGTGGATCTGGTCGGGCGGACCTGGCGGCGGGCACTCGGATCGGAGCTGGACGCGGGCCGATAGGGTTCCGGGTATGGCTCCCGCGACTCCCGGCACCACCGGGCTCGGTGTCTGGCCCGGGACCGCCTACCCCCTGGGCGCGACCTACGACGGCGCCGGAACGAACTTCTCGGTCTTCTCCGAGGTGGCCCGGCGGGTGGAGCTGTGTCTCATCGACGCCGAACACCGGGAGACCCGGATCGAGCTCGAGGAGGTCGATGGGTACGTCTGGCACGCCTACCTGCCCGGGATCGGCCCCGGGCAGCGCTACGGCTTCCGGGTGCACGGCCCCTTCGAACCGGCCGAGGGGCTGCGCTGCGATCCGAGCAAACTGCTGCTCGACCCGTACGGCAAGGCGTTCGAGGGCGACTTCGGCACCGCGATCGCGCCCTACAACTACGGGCAGAACTCGCTCGGGCACACCATGACCGGGGTGGTGATCAACCCATGGTTCGACTGGGCCGACGACCGCGCGCCGAAACGGCCGTACCACGAAACGGTCATCTACGAGGCGCACGTGAAGGGCATGACCGTCACCCACCCCGAGGTGCCGCCGGAGCTGCGCGGCACCTTCGCGGGCATGGCGCATCCCGCGATCATCGACCACCTGCGCGGACTCGGCGTCACGGCCGTGGAACTCATGCCGGTGCACCAGTTCCTCGACGACCGCATCCTGCTGGACCGGGGACTGCGGAACTACTGGGGCTACAACAGTTTCGGCTACTTCGCACCGCACCGGGGCTACGCCGCCGGCGCCTCCCCCGCCGCCGCGGTCCCCGAATTCAAGGCCATGGTGCGCGCCTTCCACGCCGCGGGCATCGAGGTGATCCTGGACGTGGTCCACAACCACACCGCCGAGGGCAACGAGTTCGGGCCGACGCTCAGTTTCCGCGGCCTCGACAATGCCGCGTACTACCGTCTGGTGGACGGCGATCCGCAGCACTACATGGACTACACCGGCACCGGCAACAGCTTCAACATGCGGCATCCGCACGCCTTGCAGCTGATCATGGACTCGCTGCGGTACTGGGTGCTCGATATGCACGTGGACGGTTTCCGCTTCGACCTGGCCGCCACCCTGGCACGCGAATTGCACGACGTGGACCGGCTTTCCACCTTCTTCGACCTGGTGCATCAGGATCCGGTGGTGAGTCAGGTCAAGCTGATCGCCGAACCCTGGGATGTCGGGGAGGGCGGCTACCAGGTCGGCAACTTCCCGGTCGCCTGGACCGAATGGAACGGCAAATACCGTGACACCGTGCGGGATTACTGGCGCGGGCAACCGGCCACCCTGGGCGAGTTCGCATCCCGGCTCACCGGCTCCTCGGACCTGTACGAGGCCACCGGCCGCCGCCCCAGCGCCAGCATCAACTTCGTCACCGCGCACGACGGCTTCACCCTCACGGACCTGGTGTCCTACAACGAGAAACACAATGACGCCAACGGCGAGGGCAACCAGGACGGCGAAACCTACAATCGCTCCTGGAACTGCGGCGTCGAAGGCCCCACCGACGACCCGGAGATCCTGGCCCTGCGGGCCCGGCAGCGCCGCAACCTGCTCGCCACCCTGATGCTCTCGCAGGGCACCCCGATGTTGTTGCACGGCGACGAGTTCGGCCGCACCCAGCACGGCAACAACAATGTCTACTGTCAGGATTCGCCGCTGTCGTGGATGGACTGGACCCGCATGGACACCGAGGCAGAGCTGCTCGAATTCACCAGGCGCACCGTCGCCCTGCGCGCCGCGCACCCGGTGTTCCGGCGGCGGCGCTTCTTCGATCCCGCGCCCGCGCCGGACGGGCCCGGTGACATCGCCTGGTACACCCCCGGCGGCGCGGCCATGACCGACGCCCACTGGGAGACCGGTTTCGCGCGCTCGCTCGCGGTGTTCCTCAACGGCGACGGCATCGGCGAACCGGGCCCGCGCGGGCAGCGCGTCACCGACGACTCGTTCCTGCTGTGCTTCAACGCCCACGACGCGGCCCTCGACTTCACCCTGCCCGACGGCCGACACGGCCAGGCCTGGACGGTGGCGCTCGACTGCTCCACCCCGACCGGCGAACCGGCAGGCAGCGACCGTCACGGCGCGTCGGCCACGGTGCAAGTGCCCGCACGCTGTCTCGTCGTACTGCGCCGTACGGCATGATCGATAGCGACATGACCAGCTCGCCCGAACACACCACCGGCCCCATCGCCCGCCAGATGCCCGTGCGCAGCACCTACCGCCTGCAGCTGCGGCCCGACGCGCTCACCTTCGCCGACGCGCGCGGTATCGCCGAATACCTGCAACAGCTGGGCATTTCGCATCTGTACCTGTCACCCGTCATGAGCGCGGCCCGCGGCTCCACCCACGGCTACGACGTCACCGACCCGACCGCGGTGTCGGCGGGGCTGGGCGGGCCGACCGGGCTCAAGGCCCTCGCCGACGAGGTGCGCAGCCGCGGTATGGGACTCATCGTCGACCTGGTGCCCAACCACGTGTCGGTGGCCGATCCGCGGCAGAACCAGTGGTGGTGGGAGGTGCTGCGGGACGGCAGGGACTCGCCGTACGCCACCTGGTTCGACATCGACTGGACCTCCGGCAACGGCGCGGGCGGGCGGATCGCGCTGCCGGTGCTGGCCGGGGAGAACGATCCGGCCGCGCTGACCGTGGACCGGTCCGGGCCCGAACCCATGCTGGCGCTGCACGATATGCGCTTCCCCATCGCGCCGGGCACCGACGGCGAGAACGCGCTGCGCATCCACGACAAACAGCACTATCGGCTGGTCAACTGGAAAGCCGGGCTGTGCGGGTACCGGCGCTACTTCACCGTCGGTGGGCTGGCCGCGCTGCGCCAGGAGGACCCGGCGGTCTTCGAGGCCACCCACCGCGAACTGGCCGCCTGGTGCGAGCACGACCTCATCGACGGTGTGCGCGTGGACCATCCCGACGGGCTGGCCGAACCCGCGCAATACCTGCGCCGATTGCGGCGGCTGATCGGGCCGCAGCGACTGCTGCTGGTGGAGAAGGTGCTCTCCAACCGTGAGCCCCTCGACGCCACCCTGCCCATCGACGGCACCACCGGCTACGACGCGCTCGCCGACATCGGCGGGGTGCTCATCGACCCGGACGGGGAGAAGCAGCTCACCGACCTGTCGCGGCAGTTCACCGGGCACGGCAGCGACCGGGCCTGGTTCATCGAGCAGGAGCACCGGATTCGCCGCGCCGTCGCCGAGACCATGCTGGTGCCGGAGGTGCGGCGGCTGGTGGCGGCGGTCAAACGCGACGCCCGCGCCGACGTGTTCGACACCATGGCGCTCACCAACGCCGCCATCGAGGTGCTGTCGTTCATGCCGGTGTACCGCACCGACTACGCGCCGCTGGCCGGGATGGTCGGCGCGGTGGTCGCGGAGGTGGCCCGCCGCAATGCCGAACTCACCGCGCCGCTGCAGGTGCTGGTGACCGCGCTCGCCGTGGGCGGCGAGGCCGCCACCCGCTTCCACCAGGTGGGCGGGGCGATCAGCGCGAAAGCGGTGGAGGACACCATGTTCTACCGCGCCGCCCGGCTGGTGTCGCTGCAGGAGATGGGCGCCGATCCGGCCCGGTTCGGCTGCTCCCCCATCGAATTCCATCTCGCCAACGCCGAACGCGCGGCCCGCTGGCCCGCCACCATGACCGCGCTGTCCACCCACGACACCAAGCGCGGCGAGGACGTGCGCGCCCGCATCGGCATGCTGTCGCAGGTGCCCGACATCTGGGCGCGGTCGGTGAGCACCTGGGAGGAGATCGCGCCCGGGCCCGACGGAGCGACCACACTGTTCCTGCTGCAGAACATGTTCGGCGTGTGGCCCGCCGACGGACGGCCCGCCGCGAGCGTGCCCGGGCTGCGGGAGCGGCTGCACCAGTTCGCGGAGAAGGCGGTCCGCGAGGCGGGCACCCAATCCTCGTGGGAGGAACCCGATATCGATTTCGAGACGGCGGTGCACCGCTGGATCGACGCCGTCGTCGACGGACCGGTCGGTGCGGAACTCGGCGAATTCGTCAACGATCTCGCCATCCACGCCTGGACCGACTCCCTGGCCCAGAAGCTGCTGCAGCTGTGCGGCCCCGGTATCCCCGACATCTACCAGGGCTGCGAACTGTGGGAGGACTCCCTCGTCGACCCCGACAACCGCCGCCCGGTCGACTTCACCCACCGCTCCCTGCTGCTCCAATCCCTCACCGGCACCCCCGATCTCGACCCCACCGGCGCGGTCAAGATGTGGATCGCCGCCTACGCCCTGTGGCTGCGCCGCGAACGCCCCGACTGCTTCGTCGGCGGCACCTACACCCCCCTCTTCGCCTCCGGCGACCGCGAACACCACCTGCTCTCCTATGCCCGCGGCCGCACCGGCGAAATCCCCGAGATCATCGTCGCGGTCACCCGCCACAGCATCCGCCTCGACGAGGCCGGCGGCTGGGGCGACACCGTCCTCGACCTCCCCCAGGGCCACTGGACCGACCGCCTCACCGGCCATACCTTCTCCGGCCGCGCCCGCCTCGAGAAACTCTTCGCCCGCCTCCCGGTCGCCCTGCTGGTGCGCTGACACCCCCGTCGGTGTCGCTCAGATACCGACTGTGCGGCAGGGCGGTCGGGGAGTGCCGTCCCCGGCGGTGGTGGGCCAGGTCATGGCAGCGGAGGTCTGGGGACCGAAAACGCCGTCCTTGGTGACGGTGTGACGGTCCTGGGCGACAAGGACGGCACGCTTGGTGTCGGGACCGTAAATGCCTTCGGGGTCGTTGATTTCGGCTTGATAGCAGACCCGTAGGGCGGCTTGCAGGGTGGTGACGCCGGCCAGCGGGCCCTGGGCGGCGTCCTTGATGGAGAGCACGCAGCGGCGGCCGCCGTCCGCGGTCGCGGGGACGATGACGGGGCGGTCGGGGGTCTGGGGGACGGCGGCCGTGTACTGGCAGCGGGCGGTGATGGCGGCGGGGGGCGCGGTGGCTTCGGGGCGGGCCGAGTCCGAATCCCAGCGCAGCACACCGGCGATCACCGCGGCGCCCGCCACCGCGCCGACCGCTCCGGTGGCGGCGATGCGCCACCAGGCCGATCGGTGCGAACGGTACGCGAGTGCGCTCGCTTCGGGGTTCGCCGTCTCGCCGTCGCCGTCCCAGGGCTCGTCCGGATCCTCGTCGGCCGGGTCGCTCACGCGGGTGCGGGTGGCATCGGCCGTTGCGATATCCGTCGGCCCAGCGGCGTCCTCGCCCGGCGACCCGGTGCCGTTCTCGCCCTGTGGGCTATGGGCATTCGGGGCGGTGCTCGCGTCCACGGTCTCCGCCGAATCCGCGGCCGGCAGCCGGGCGATGTCGGCGTCGTCGAGTCGCACCGGCGTCGATTCGAGGCGGTCCGGGCTCGATTCGGCGGGGGCGGTGTCGAGTACGTCCGCGCGGTCGGGGGCGGCCGGGGCGAACGCCAGGGGTGGCCGGTCGGAGTCGCGCAGGCGTAGCGCGGCTTTCGCGGCGGCGGCGAAGTCGCCGCAGCCGGGGTACCGGTCGGCCGGTCGCCAGGCGGTGCCCTTGGCCAGCACCACGCCGAGCAGGCCGGGGAGGCTCGGATCCGTTGCGGGGATCGGGATCTCGCGCGGGAGGTGGCCGGTGGTGAGCTGGTAGAGGGTGACGGCCAGGGCGTGGACGTCGGCGCGCGGGCCGACGGTGCGGCCCGCGCACTGTTCGGGTGGGGCGTAGGGCTGGGAGAAGGCCCAGCGGCCGGTGGCGGTCCGGGTTTCCTCGGCGGCGAGGCTGCGGGCGATGCCGAAGTCACCGATCAGGACCCAGTCCGCGCCCGCGGTGCCGGTGGTGCGGAAGATATTGGCGGGCTTGACGTCCCGGTGGATGACCTGGTGGGCGTGCGCGTAGTCGAGGGCGGCGGCGACGTCGAGGACCATGCGGACCGCGCGGTCGGGGTCGATGCCGAGGGGGTTGGCCTCGATGAGGTCGGCCAGGTCTCCGCCGGGAACGTACTGCATGGCCATCCACAGCGTGCCCTCAACGTCGCCGAAGTCCTTGACGTCCACGATGTTCGGGTGTTGCAGATTGGCCACCAACTGCGCCTCGCGGCGGAACTGGGCGGTGCCCGCGGTGCCGGTCTTCATGGGGGTGAGCAGTTTCAGCGCGACGGGCATGTCCAGCGCCCGGTGCCGGGCCAGGTAGACAGTGCCCATCCCGCCCGCGCCGAGCCGGCGCTCGATGATGTATCCGGCGAAGACCGACCCCGCGGCCAGCTCGGTTGCGTCCACCGTCCGCGCACCTCCTCCCGGAGCCCGCCGATTCGAGGAGGATAGCGCCGTCACGGCGGTCCGGCAGCCCATTATCAGGCGGCGGATTCCGCCGACCCGCTACCCTCGTCGATGCTCGCCGGATGCCGGGGCAGCGGAACCAGGTCGACCGTCTCGATCAACTCCGGCGGGACGGGGCCGGGGCGACGCTCGCACCAGCGCCGAATATTGTTCGGGCGGTAGCCTTTTCGCTCCTCGACGGTGGAGGCCAGGAAGCTGTCCTGGTCGCCGGGCTGCAGCAGTTTGCGCCACGAGTGCGAACTACTCGGATAATCGCGGCCCCGCCGCGCGCCCGTTAACCCCGCGCGCGCCCCCATAACTACCCGCACCAGCGCCGTTGACACGCCGGGTTCCGCCGCGATCGATCATGAATCGTTCACGATCGGCGTGGCACCGTGAGCCCATGTCCCCACCGGCGAGGCCCCAGCCGACGCCCCCGCTCACCATCGGGGACCTGGTGGTCGATCGCCGGCGCCGCGTCCGCCGCCACGGCGTGCTGGCGTGCCGCTGAGCATGACGATGCGCGAGTCTGAAAACCCCACGGGGGCAACCGGTCCCGTGTGATCCGAACGAGGGGTCGGATCACACGGGGTCACCGGGTCAGGTCAGGTACCGGTACGCGGGCGAGTTCGGGTCCAGCCGCTGACCCTGGATCGGCGAGGCCTCCAGCCGCGCGATCAGCGGCTCCAGGCAGTCCGGGCTGCCCAGTTCGATGCCGACCAGTGCGGCCCCGGTCTCCCGGTTGTTGCGCTTGACGTACTCGAACAGGGTGATGTCGTCGTCGGGACCGAGCACCTCGTCGAGGAAGCGGCGCAGCGCACCGGGCTCCTGCGGGAAGTCCACCAGGAAATAGTGTTTCAGGCCCTGATGCACCAGCGAGCGCTCGATCACCTCGCCGTAGCGGGAGATGTCGTTGTTGCCGCCCGACAGCAGGCACACCACCGTCGAACCCGGCGCCACGTCGATCTCGCGCAGCGCCGCCACCGACAGCGCGCCCGCCGGCTCGGCCACCACGCCCTCGTTCTGGTACAGCTCCAGCATAGCCGTGCAGATCGCGCCCTCGTCCACGTGCATCATGCGGAAAGTGCCCGCGCCGGACTCGGTTTCGGTGCTGGTCAGTAAAGGCAGCGAGGCGTGCGAACGAACCAGGCCGCCGAAGCGCGACACCGCGGTGTAGGGCACCGCGCCGATACGGCGCACGGCCGCGCCGTCCACGAACGGATCGATCTCGGGCAGCGTGACCGGGCCGCCCGCCACCAGCGCGGCGGTCATGGACGCCGCGCCCGTGGGCTCCACACCCAAGATCGCGGTCTGCGGCGACCGCTCGCGCAGATAGGTGCCGACCCCGGCCAGGCAGCCGCCGCCACCCACCGGCACGATCACCAGATCCGGCGCGCGGCCGAGCTGTTCGAGGAATTCGGCGGCGATGGTGCCCTGCCCGGCCGCGGTGCGCGGATCGTCGAAGGGCGGGACCATGGTGGCCCCGGTGCGGGCCACATCGTCGGCGGCGGCCGCGGCGGCCGCGTCGTAGGTGTCGCCGACCGCGATGAGTTCCACGAACTCCGCGCCGTGCACGCGGATCCGGTCGCGCTTCTGCTTCGGGGTGGTGCGCGGCACGTAGATGCGCCCGCGCACGCCCATCGCCTTGCACGCGAAAGCCACGCCCTGGGCGTGGTTTCCGGCGCTGGCGGTGACCACGCCGACGGCCTTCTCGTCGTCGGTGAGCTGCGCCATCAGGTTGTAGGCGCCGCGCAGCTTGTAGGACCGGACGGCGGTGAGGTCCTCACGCTTGAGGTAGACCTCCGCACCGGTCAGCGCCGACAGCCGCGGAATCCGCTGCAGCGGCGTCGGCTCGATAATGTTCGAAATTCGCTTGGCCGCCGCATCGATCTCGTCCGCCGTCAATTCGGGCAGCGGACCGGACACTTTCTCTGCTACAGCAAGCGGATCAGACACCCGAACATGCTAGCCGGGCGCATCCGCGCCGGTGGAGGCAGCGCCCATTTCGGGGCCGCCTCCGGGATCGGGACGGCCTGTCAGGCGCGCGGCGTGAGGACGAACAGCGGGATCTCGCGGTCCGTCTTCTTCTGATAGGCGTCGTAATCCGGCCAGACCTCGGCTGCCCGCTTCCACCACACCGCCTTCTCGTCGCCGGTGACCTCGCGCGCGTCGTAGTCCTTGACCACGTCGCGGTCGCGCAGTTCCACGTGCGGATCGGCCTTGATGTTCCAGTACCAGACCGGATGCTTGGGCGCGCCGCCCAGCGAGGCGACCACCGCGTACTCGCCGTCGTGCTCGACGCGCATGAGCGGGGTCTTGCGGAGTTTGCCGGACTTGTTGCCGCGGGTGGTCAGCAGGATGACCGGCACACCCTGCAAGGTGGTGCCTGTGGCTCCCCCGGAGTTCTCGTACTTCTCGGCCTGCTCGCGTGCCCAATCGGACGTGCTGGGTTCGTACTCTCCGTGAAGTGGCATACGACCAGCAACGGCCCGGGATCGCGTGTTGTTCCCGACAGAAAGTTTCGGTTGCCCGAACTTTGGTTCGACGTCTACCCTGACCATATGGCAGTGGTTCACCCTACGAACACCGAACGCGTGGTCGCGCGCGTCGCCGCCGTGGATATCGCCGGGACGGCGTGGCCGGTCTACAAGCTGGAAGCCTTGTTCGCCGGTGTGGTGGTCGCCCTGACCCTCGCCCTGATCACCGGGTCCGCGCAGGCCGCCGTGCTCGGCGCGGCCGTGATCGCGGCCCTGTGGTGGATCGCCGGCTCCATTCGGCGCTGATTCGCTCCGAAGTTCCCCTGTTTCGAACTGGACGTTCATCCGTGTTGGTCGGCCCATTCATCGGGGCCCTCAATTACCGTGATTCGCATGCGGACGTCCCACCTCGGCATTTTCGTGTTGTCCGTCGCCGCCGCACTCACCTGCGCACGGCCTGCTCACGCCGATATCGTCACCCTGACTCCCCATGAACGGACCTACCAGTCCACCTTCGGCAGCTTCACCGTCGGAGCGCGCGACGAGACCATCAACCGGATCGCACCGCTGAATCAGGTGGGCACCACGCGCGAGGCGCTGGCCACCAGCACGGTCTACGCGCGCGTGGACGGGATCGCGGGCGGCCAGATCAAGACCGGCTTCCATGTCGGCTGCTCGGTCACCCTGCCCAACGGCAATCTCGGGGTCATCCCCCAGGTGTACGTCCCCACCGTGAACGCGAGCCAGGTGGATCCCTCACTGATCATCATCGGCCCCAATGTCGAGGTGCCGTTGAGCGTCAATCTGGCCCCTGGTGAGGTCAAGGACGTTCCCGTGGCCGACAAGGACCTGCTGCCGGGCAAGACCGTGCAGATCATCGTCCGCGACTACCACATCGCCGTGAACCAGTGCGCCGGACCGGTCTCGATCCGGCAGTACACCTACATCTACGCCAAGTCACCCGAAACCGATGACAGCGGCGCGGTTTTCGGCGACCCGACCTGGCTGTGAAATCTCGTGTGCCCCTCGCCGACGCGAGAGGCACACAGGGCTGGAAAGGGTGGGTAACCGTCAGCCGGCGAGGCAGCCCGGGCCGAGCAGGGCCTTGAGGTCACCCATGAGGGCCGAGGACGGCGAGACGCGCAGGTTGTCGGCGACCTTCAGCTTGGTGGTGCGGTCACGGGAACCGACGTGCTTGATGTGCACGTCCGCGGTGCCGGGGTGGCGGGACAGGACGCGCTTGAGCTCGCCGATCTTGTCGGGGGTGCACAGGCGGGTGGGGATGACGACCTGCAGCGGCTTGTCGACGCCGATCGACGAGAGATCCGGCACCACAAGGTCGTTGGCGATCAGCGAGACCCGGTCGTCGCGGGCGTTGACGCGGGCCTTCACCAGCACGATGGCGTCCTCGGTGACGTCCATGCCGTAGACCGAGTAGGACTGCGGGAAGAACAGCACCTCGATGCCACCGGTCAGGTCCTCGAGCTGCGCCGAGGCCCAGGGCAGGCCGTTCTTGTTCACGCGGCGGGTGACATTGGCGAAGATGCCGCCGATGGTGACCTGCGAGCCGTCTTTGATGTCGCCTTCGAGGATGGCCGGGATATTGGTGTCCGACTGCGCCGTCAGCACGTGCTCGACGCCGTTGAGCGGATGCCCGGACACGTAGAGGCCCAGCATTTCCCGCTCCAGGGCGAGCTTGTGCTTGGTCTCCCATTCGTCGTCGGGGACCTTCACATTGAAGACGCTCGCGATCGAGTCGTCACCCTCGTCCAGGCCGCCGAAGAGGTCGAACTGGCCGATGGCCTCCGCCTTCTTGGTCGACATGCAGGCGTCGATGGCGTCGGAGTGCACCAGCAGCAGGCCCTTGCGCGGATGCCCGAGCGAGTCGAAAGCACCTGCCTTGATGAGGGATTCGGTGACCTTCTTGGTGCAGGCGATGGCGTCGATCTTGTTCAGGTAGTCGGAGAAGTCGGTGAACTTCGACTTCTCCTTGCGCGCCGCGATGATCGAGGCCACCACGTTCGCGCCGACATTGCGGACCGCGCCCATGCCGAAGCGAATGTCATTGCCCACCGAGGCGAATTCGAGTTCGGACTCGTTGACGTCGGGCGGCAGCACCTGGATGCCCAGGCGGCGGCAGTCGGCCAGATAGACGGCGGCCTTGTCCTTGTCGTCACCGACGGAGGTGAGCAGACCGGCCATGTACTCGGCGGGATAGTTGGCCTTGAGGTACGCGGTCCAGAACGACACCAGGCCGTAGCCGGCGGCGTGCGACTTGTTGAACGCGTAACCGGCGAACGGGAGAATCGTGTCCCACAGCGCCTTGATGGCGGGCTTGGTGAAACCGTTCTCCAGCATGCCCTTCTCGAAGCCCTCGAATTCGGCCTCGAGGACTTCGGCCTTCTTCTTACCCATGGCGCGGCGCAGAATGTCGGCTCGGCCGAGGGAGTACCCGGCGACCTTCTGCGCGATCTGCATGATCTGCTCCTGATACACGATCAGGCCGTAGGTATCACGCAGGATGTCCTTCAGCGGCTCTTCCAATTCGGGGTGAATCGGCTTGACCTCTTGCCGCCCGTTCTTGCGGTCGGCGTAGTCGTTGTGCGCGTTCATGCCCATCGGGCCGGGGCGATACAGCGCGAGCACGGCGACGATGTCCTCGAAGCCGGTGGGCTGCATACGGCGCAGCAGATCTCGCATGGCGCCACCGTCGAGCTGGAACACGCCGAGAGTGTCACCGCGCGCGAGCAATTCGTAGGTGGCGGCGTCTTCCAGCGGAAGCGTATCGAGGTCCAGGTCGATGCCGCGGTTGGCCTTCATGTTCTGCAGGCAGTCACCGATGACCGTCAGGTTGCGCAGACCCAGGAAGTCCATCTTCAGCAGGCCGATGGCCTCACACGACGGATAGTCCCAGCCGGTGATGATGGCGCCGTCCTGCGCGCGTTTCCACACCGGGATCGCGTCGGTCAGCGGCTCGCTGGACATGATGACGGCACAGGCGTGCACACCGGCGTTGCGGATCAGACCTTCGAGACCGCGCGCGGTTTCATAGATCTTGTTGACGTCCGGATTCGTATTGATGAGTTCACGAACCTCGGCGGCTTCCTTGTACCGCTCGTGCTCGGGATCCATGATGCCCGAGAGCGGAATGTCCTTGGCCATGATCGGCGGCGGCAGCGCCTTCGAGATCTGGTCGGCGATCGCGAAGCCGGGCTGGCCGAACTGGACACGGGCCGAGTCCTTCAGCGCCGCTTTGGTCTTAATCGTGCCGAAGGTGATCACCTGGGCGACACGATCACTGCCCCACTTCTCGGTGGCGTAGCGGACCATCTCACCGCGACGGCGATCGTCGAAGTCGATATCGATATCGGGCATGGACACGCGCTCCGGATTGAGGAAGCGCTCGAACAGCAGACCGTGCGGAATCGGGTCGATGTTCGTGATGCCCATGGCGTAGGCGACCAGCGAGCCGGCCGCCGAACCACGGCCCGGACCGACATTGATGCCGACCGAGCGGGCGTAGGTGATGAGGTCACCGACGACGAGGAAGTAGGCGGGGAAGCCCATTTCGTTGATGACGCCGAGCTCGTACTGGGCGCGGGTGATGTACTCGTGCGGCGGCCCGCTCGGGAAGCGGCGGTCCAGGCCCTTCATCACCTCGTGCTCGAGCCAGGTGGCCTGGGTGTAGCCCTCGGGCACCGGGAAGACCGGCATGCGGTCGCGGTGCGCCCAGACGTCGTCGTAGGACTGGACGCGCTCGCCGATGAGGACCGTGTTGTCGCAGGCGCCGGGGACTTCCGCGTCCCAGATGGCGCGCATCTCCTCGGCCGACTTGAGGTAGTAGCCCGAGCCGTCGAACTTGAAGCGGGTGGGGTCGGACAGGGTCTTGCCGGTCTGAATGCACAGCAGCGCTTCGTGATTGCCCGCGTCGTGCTCGTGCACGTAGTGGCAGTCGTTGGTGGCCAGCGGCGGGATGCCCAGCTTCTTGCCGACGTCCAGCAGGCCCTCGCGGACCCGGCGCTCGATGGACAGGCCGTGGTCCATGATCTCGAGGAAGAAGTTCTCCGGACCGAAGATCTCCTGCCATTTGGCGGCGGCCTCGAGGGCTTCGCGCTCATGGCCCAGGCGCAGGCGGGTCTGCACCTCACCCGACGGGCAGCCGGTGGTCGCGATGATGCCCTCGGCGTGCTCGGCGATGATGTCGGCGTCCATCCGCGCCCACTTGCCCAGCTGGCCTTCGATGGAGGCGAGGCTGGACAGTTTGAACAGGTTGCGCAGACCGGTCGCGTTCTCGGCGACCATGGTCATGTGGGTGTAGGAACCCGAACCGGAGACGTCGTCGCCCTTCTGCGACGGGTCGCCCCACAGCACGCGCTTGGTGTTGAACCGGGACTCGGGCGCGATGTAGGCCTCGATGCCGATGATGGGCTTGATGCCCTGCTTCTTGGCCGAGTTGTAGAACTCCGAGGCGCCGTACATATTGCCGTGGTCGGACATGCCGACGGCGGTCATTCCCAGCCGGGTCGCCTCTTTGAACAAGGGCGTGATCTTCGCCGCGCCGTCGAGCATCGAGTACTCGGTGTGATTGTGGAGATGGACGAATGATCCCGACGAGGCTGACACACGGGCAGTTTATGCGGACCGCCCGACACCCTTCGAAGGCGCGCGGGGTGTCGCCGGGTCGGCCCAGGAAACTGACATGGGCTAACGGCGTGGCGGCTTCCGCGTGTCGTGGTGGAGGTCACCGCGAACCGGCCGCGGCCATCACCGCGCGGATCAGGTTCGGGCCGCGACCGGTTCGGTTTCAGGCGGCGGCGGGCCGGGCGAGGGTTGTGGTGCGGCGCGCCGCGTTGGCGCCCCGCACCGCCAGCGGCAGCACCCATGCCGACGCGATCTGGTCCAGGCTCATGGCCCCGATACCGAGCCGATTGTGGACGAATCCGACCGACAGGCCCAGGCGGGGTTCCGCCCAGCCGAAGGACCCGCCCAATCCGATGTGCCCGAAGCCGGCGTGCGCCCCCGGCACCGGCAGCGAGTGATAGCCCATGTGCCACATCATCGGGATGTAGAACAGCGCCCGGTCGAGATGATAGGTCTCGACACGCCGCATGGCCGCGATGGTCTCCGGCGACAGGAACCGGCGGCCCTCGTGCATGCCCCCGTTGGCGAGCGCCCCGTACACGGTGGCCAGTCCGGTGGCGGTGCACACGCCGTTGCCCGCGCCCAGTTCGGTGTGCAGGATCGGCGGGTTCTCGCCTTCGAGGAGTTGATCCAACCCGGGCAGGAACAGCGCCCGCGCCGCCGCCCCGACCGCGCCGGGCAGTGAATACGCGCGACCCAGCGCCAGCGAGACGTAATTCGTGCCGACCGCCGACAGCTTGTTGCCGCTCAGCACCGCGGCGCTGGTCGGCGATCCGGCCGGCGGCAGGCCCAGATGGATGCCCTCCGCGCCGAGCGGTTCGGCGACCTCGGTGCGGAACAGTTCGGCCATACCGCGCCCGGTGACGGCGCGGGCCAGACCGGCGAGCAGCCAGCCGAAGGTGAGCGCGTGATAGGTCGGGACGCCCAGCAGATGATCGGGTTTCGCCGCGGCCAGGTTGTCTTCCATCATCCGGTGGTCGAGCACGTCGTCGAGGCCGCGGGCGATCGCGGGCAGCCCGTACAGCCCGGCGCGATGGGACAGCAACTGCCGCACCGTGATTCGACCCTTGCCGTTGGCCGCGAATTCCGGCCAGTAATGCGCGACGGGGGCGTCGTAGTCGATGAGACCGCGGTCGGCGAGCCGGTGGATGACGGTGGCCGCGATCCCCTTGGTGGCGGAGAAGACGATGGCCCCGGTATCGGCGTCCCAGGCCCGGCCCGGCGCGGCTTCGCCGGTCCAGATCCGCACCAGCGGCTCCCCGCGCAGGTGCACCGTGAGCGCGCCGCCCGCGCCCGGGTGACCGCCGACCATGCGGGCGAACGTGCGGACCAGCTGGCCGAATTCGGCGGCCGCGTAACCGCCCACCGTGGTGGGCAGGCCGACGGGCCCCGTAGCGTCATTGCTCACGGATTCCACGGTACGAGCGACCAGTCGGGCTGGGCAATGACGACACCGGGAAGTTATTGCCGTTGACCCAGTGGTTATTCCGCGTGACCGGGCGGTGACTCCGGCGTTATCCGCGCGGGGGCTTATCGAGATCAGCGGGTGACGACACTGGATCGGTAGGCTGGGGCAATGCGGAAGCCGTGGTCGATGGTTGCGGCGGCGCTGGTCGTGATCGCCGCGCTGGTCACCGGATGCTCGTCGTCACATCAGGAAAGCGCCCCACCGATCACGGTGACCGGGGATTGGCGCGGGACTATCGAGGTGCCCGATCAGCCGCTGGCGGTGGGGGTCAGTTTCACCGCGGACGGCACGGCCACCATCGACATTCCGGCGCAGGGGGTGGTGGACGCGCCGTTGAGCGAGGTGCGGACCGGCGCGGATGCCGTGACCTGGACGATCACCAAGATCCCGGGCCGGCCGTCGTTCCAGGGCGTCTACGACAAGGGCTCGGACAGCATCAAGGGCCAGTTCACCCAGTCCGGGCAGTCGTTCCCGCTGACCCTGACCCACGGCAAAGTCGAGGGGCCGCCGCGCACGCAGGAACCGAAACCGCCGTACCCGTACAAGTCCGAGGATGTCAGTTATCCCAGCGGCGACATCACGATCGCGGGGACGCTGACCGAGCCGCGGTCGGGCGGGCCGTTTCCGGCGGTGCTGCTCATCAACGGCAGCGGAGCCAATGACCGCGATGAGGAACTGCTGGGCCACAAGCCGTTCCTGCTGCTCGCCGACACCCTCACCCGCGCGGGGTACGCGGTGTTGCGGACCGACAAGCGCGGTGTCGGGCAGACCGGCGGGCGGCTGAACAGCGCGACCTACAGCGATCTCACCGACGACATCGCCGCCGGAATGACCTTCCTGCGCAACCGTTCCGATATCGACGCCCAGCGGATCGGCCTGCTCGGGCACAGCGAGGGCGGGTATCTCGCACCGCTGTACGCGCGGCGGTCCGACAGCGGGGTCGCCTTCGTGATCATGATGGCGGGCCCGGCGGTGCCCGGTTCCGAGGTGCTGCTGGAACAGAATCGGCTGATCCTGGCCGCGCAGGGGGCGACGCCGGAGCAGGTCGGCAAGCAGGTCGGATTCACCTCGGCGCTGTCGTCGGTGCTGTGCAAGGGCGATCTGGTGGCCGCCAAGGACTATGTGCGCCAGCACAATGACACGCTCCCCGCGGACGAGCGGCTCTCCGAGGAGGCCATGGACGATCTGGTGGCGCCGTACATGGCGTCCCTGGTCTGTTACGACCCGGCCCCGGCGCTGTCGGCGCTGCGGGTTCCGGTGCTGGCGTTCTACGGCGGCAAGGATCTCCAGGTGCCGGCGGCCCAGAACGAGGGCCCGGCGCGGACGCTGCTGGCCGCGGATCCGGACGCGACCGTGATGGTGTTCGACGGTCTCAATCACCTGATGCAGCCCGCCGACAAGGGCACGCCGGATGAGTACGCCCGGATCGAGACGACCATCGACCCGCAGGTGCTGACCACCGTGACCGGCTGGCTGACCCAGCGCTTCCCGCCCGGCCACTGAACCGCCCGCCCGAATCGCCCGTATGGACCGAAAGAGTGGCGGACGAGCCAACCGATTGCGAGAGTGGTGTCGTGGGATTCTACGAGGATCGAGTCGTGCCCCGGCTGGTCGACCTGTGCTGCGGCGCGAAGAACATGAACGGCGAACGCAAGCGGGTCTGCGCCGGACTCCAGGGCCGGGTCGTCGAGATCGGCTTCGGATCCGGGCGCAATGTGCCGTTCTATCCGGAGACCGTGAAGTCGGTGAGCGCGGTCGAGCCCGCCGATCTCGGCTGGCGGATGGCCGCCGGACGAGTGGCCGCGTCGACGATTCCGGTCGAACGCGCCGGGCTGGACGGGCAGGCACTGCCGTTCGCCGACAACAGTTTCGATTCCGCGCTGTCGACGTGGACGCTGTGCACGATTCCCGATGTCGAGGCCGCGCTCGCCGAAGTGCGCCGGGTATTGGTGCCGGGCGGCACTTTCCATTTCGTCGAGCACGGTTTGGCGCCGGATCCGGGTGTCCGGAAATGGCAGCACCGGCTGGACCCCCTCGAGCAGAAGATCGCCGGTGGCTGCCATCTCAACCGCGATATCCCCGGATTGATCGAAGGCGCGGGTTTCGAGATCCGCGATATCGATCGGTACTACCAGCAGGGCCCGAAGCCCTGGGTGGCGTTCTCCCTGGGCACCGCGGTCGCCCCGTGACGGTTACTCCGCCTGCGGCCAGCCGCCGTAGGGGACGGTGATCAATTCCATGGCGTGGCCGGAGGGATCGAGGAAATAGATCCCCCGGCCCCCGTCATTGTGGTTGATCTCGTTGACACCCTGCTTGCGCGGATCGGCCCAGTAGGTGAGCCCGTACCGCTTGATCTTCTCGTAGGCCGAGTCGAATTCGTCCTCGGACACCAGGAAGGCGTAGTGCTGCGTCGGCGGCTCACCCGCGAAATCCGGTGGCAGATCGGCGAAGTCGAAGGTGACACCGTTCGACACGGTGATCGGAATGAACGGTCCCCATTGCTTGCCCACCTCCACCCCGAGAATGTCCGCCCAGAATTCGGCGGAAACGCGGCTGTCCGTGCACGCGACAATGGTGTGGTTGAACTGGATAGTGATAGGAATTCTCCTGTGTTCGTGGCGATCCCGACCCTGGACCGGTACAAGTCGGCCGACAGGAGCACCGCCACTGGTTCGACGTTAACCAGATGCCCGAGAATTCACCAAGGGCGATGTGGCGACCATCACACGCGGCGTCCGCGCCCGGACGGTCATGCGCGCCGGGGCGCGGAGTACTCCTGTTCCGGGCGGCCGGTGCTGCCGTAGCGCAGCCGCATTCGCAGGTCACCGGCACCGACCAGGTTCGCCAGATAGCGTTGCGCGGTGGCGCGGGAGATGCCGATGGCGGCCGCCACCTGAGCCGCCGACATGGCCGCGTCGGCGTCGCGGACCGCTTGCAGCACCAGATCTTTCGTCGGCGAGGCGGCCACCGCCGCGCCGGTCGACACGCCGGCCGGGGACGCCGCGGGGCGCAGCGCCGCCAGCGCGGCATCGACATCCGCGGCGGTCACCTCCGGACCCGAGAGCAGTCGCCGATAGCGCGCGTAACCGGCCAGCCGGGTGGCGAGCGCCGCATGATCGAACGGCTTCACCAGATAGCCGAGGGCACCGGCCGACAGCGCGGCCCGCACCGTGGCCGATTCCGTTGCGGCGGTGAGCATCATGGCGTCGCAGGTGAGCTCGCGGACCAGGTCGACGCCGGAGCCGTCGGGCAGGTAGACGTCCACCAGCGCCAGCTCGAAGGTGTCCTCGGCCAGTGCGGCGCGGGCGGCGGCGATCGAGTTCACGGTGGCTCCGACCGCGAATCCGGGCAGCGCGGAGACGATTCCGGCGTGCAGGTTGGCGACCCGGAAGTCGTCGTCGACCACCAGGACGGTCAGTTCTCCTCGGCCCACGCCGGCTCCTCCTCGGTCAGTACGCCCGGCATGCGGGCGATGAACTCCGCTCCCCGCAGCCGGGACTCCTCGTCCCCTGAATCGTCGCCCACCCCACCGGGGTCGCCGAGCAGTACCTCGCCGCCGCGGGCGCGCGCCACCTGGCGCGCGAGTGCCAGGCCCAGGCCGCGTCCGCCGGGTCCGCCTCCGGATTTGGTCGAGACTCCTTCGGCGAAGATCGAATCCGCGAGCTCGGGCGGTACACCCGCCCCGCTGTCGGCCACCGCGAGGTGCAAGGTGTCGCCGTCGCGCACCAACTCGACCTCCACCACGGGTTCGCGGCCGGGGGCCGGGCCGCTGCCCGCCGCGTCGATGGCGTTGTCGACGAGATTGCCGAGCACCGTCGTGACGTCCACGGGGGCGGCGAGATTCGCGTCGACCCAGGTGTTGGGGCCGAGGCGCAGGTGGACGCCCTGTTCGCGGGCGTGGGCGGCCTTGGCGGCCAGGAAGGCTTGCAGGTAGGGGTCTCCGATGGTGTCGATGCCTGGCAACGTGGTGCCGAGGGGTCCGGATCCCAGCAACTCCTCGAGGTAGCGGGCGGCCTCGTCGGGGCGGCCGGTGTGGAGGAGGCCGTTGAGGAGGTGGAGGCGGTTGGCGAATTCGTGGCGCTGGGCGCGCAGGACCGTGCCCATGGTGGAGACGGCGTCGAGCTGGCGGGTGAGGGATTCGACGTCGGTGCGGTCGCGGACGGACAGGACCGCGCCGAGGGCGCGGGTGTCGCGGGTGACGGTGCGGGCGGTGACGACCACGATGCGGTCGCCGACGGCGGCCTGGACCGGGGTGCCGTCGGCGGCGCGGAAGGCTTGCAGGACACGGGGAGTCAGGCCGATGGAGTCGATACCGCTGCCGGGCGCGGGATCGATGCCGAGCAGGCGGCGGGCCTCGTCGTTGACGACGGTGATCCGGGATTTCGCGTCGGCGGCGACCACGCCCTCGCCGATGCCGTGCAGCACGGCGTCCTGCTCGCGAACGAGGTCGGCCAGATCGGCGGGTTCGAGACCGAGGGTCAGGCCGTGCCAGCGACGGGCTAGCAACACCGATCCGGCAATGCCCGCCAGCAGCGCGCCGCCGACCAGCAGACCGGCCCGGCGCAGATCCCGCAGCAGCTGTTCGTGCACGGCCGCGGTCGAGATGCCGACGCTCACCTCGCCCACGACCCGGCCGGGACCCGACTGCCCGCCCGGCGAGCCCTGCGGATCCGGTTGCAGGACCGGAACTTTCGCCCGGACCGATTCGCCGAGGGTGCCCTGTTCCTGGATCACGACCTCGCCGCCGCCCAGGGCGCCGGAGGGATCGGTGCTGACCATCTCGCCGAGGCGGGCGCGGTCGGGGTGGGCCGGTCCCGCGACCTTCACCGGCGCGCGTGAGGTGGACGGCAATGTCATCGACAATGCCCGCATCCTGGGCGCGAGCCGCCGTCAGGTGCTGGGCTCGATCGTGCTGCCCAGCGCCACCACCTGGATCCTGTCGTCGCTGCACACGGCGTTCGGTTTCGCGCTGATCGGCGCGGTGGTCGGCGAGTACGCCGGCGCCGGCAAGGGTTTGGGCCTGCTGATCAGCAATGCCCAGGGCACGTTCGACGCGGCGGGCATCTACGCGGGCATGATCATCATCACCGTGGTGGCGCTGATCGCCGAATGGCTGATCGGGCTCGCGGAGAACCGGCTGCTGAAATGGCGTCCGTCGCAGGCCGGTTCGGGACACGGGATCTGAGCCATGAAGTACCGCAAGCATATCGCCGTGATCCTGCTCGCCGTCAGCTCGCTACTGCTGGCGACCGGCTGCCGCGACTCCCGCACCATTCCGACCGCGAACGGGCGGCCGCAGATCACCATCATGGTGGGCGGCCTGGAGAAGGTCATCTACCTGCCCGCCATGCTGACCGAACGGCTCGGCTTCTTCCGGGCCAACGACCTCGACGTGCACCTGCTGGGCGAGCAGTCCGGCGCGAACGCCGAGACCGCGCTGCTCACCGGCGACGTGCAGGCCGTGGTCGGCTTCTACGACCACACCATCGACCTGCAGGCCAAGGACCAGTGCCTGAAGACGGTGGTGCAGTTCGCGGACGTGCCCGGCGAGGTGGAGCTGGTGTCCAAGGACGACGCCGCCGCCATCAAGTCGCCGGCGGACTTCAAGGGTCGGAATCTGGGTATCACGTCGCTGGGTTCGTCCACCGACTTCCTCACCCAGGCGCTGGCCGGGCAGGCCGGGCTGGGGACCTCCGACTACACGCGGGTGAAAGTCGGTGCGGGACAGACCTTCATCGCGGGCATGAACCACGACGGCATCGACGCGGGCATGACCACCGATCCGACTGTCGCCAAGATGGTCTCCTCCGGGGACGCCCGGGTGCTGGTGGACATGCGCAACGAGCAGGGCACCCGGGCGGCGCTCGGCGGATTGTATCCGGCCGCGTCGCTGTACATGCGGTGCGAGACCGTGCAGGCGCATCCGGACATCGTGCAGAAGCTCGCGAACGCGTTCGTGGAGACGCTGCGCTGGCTCGCGACCCACTCCCCCGAGGAGGTCGCCGCCGAGATGCCCGCCCAGTACGCGGGCGGCGATCCGAAGCTGTACGTCAAGTCCATCACCGACTCGATCAGCATGTTCAACGGTGACGGCCTGATGAAACGCGAAGGCGCGGAGAACGTCCTGCGCATCCTCGGCCAATACTCCCGCAATGTGGCGCCCGTCAAGGACCGTATCGACCTGGACGCCACCTACACCAACGAGTTCGTCGGCAAGGCCCAGGGCGCACGCCGACCCTGACCCGGCCGCCCGGAACCGCACACCGCATGAGGGGGTGTGCGGTTCCGCGCTAGGCGGAGGTCTTCGCGGCGCGGCGGGAGCGGCGCAGGGCGTCGGCGGTGAAGATGGCCAGCGCCAGCCAGATCAGCGCGAAACCCGCCCAGCGGGAGGCGGGCATCGGTTCGTGGCCGACCGCGACGCCCCAGGTCAGCTGGAGCGCGGGCGTCAGGTACTGCAGGATTCCCATGGTGGACAACGGGACTCGCGGCGCGGCCAGCGCGAACAGCACCAGCGGGACCAGGGTCACCGGACCGGTCAGCATGAGCAGTCCGGTGTGCCCGGCCGAGGAGCCGAAGGTCGCGTTGCCGGTGAGCGCGATGACGATGACCGCGATCAACGCGAACGGTGCGGCCGCCAGCCCCTCCGCCGCCAGCCCGGGCAGCGCGTCCAGCCGGATCACCTTCTTGACCAGACCGTAGGTGGCGAACGAGCAGGCCAGGATCAAGGCGATCCACGGCGGCCGCCCGTAGTCGACGGTCAGCACGATCACCGCGGTCGCGCCCAGCCCGAGCGCCACCCACTGCGGGGTGCGCAGCTTCTCGCGGAAGATGAGGACGCCGAACGCCACCGTCACCAGCGGGTTGATGAAATAGCCGAGCGCGCACTCCACCACGTGATGCGAGATGACCCCGTACACATAGGTGCCCCAGTTCAGCGAGATGGCGGCCGAGGCCACCGCCGCCAGCCGCCAGGTCCGCGCGTCGATCCGCCGCAGTTCCCCGAGCCGCCCGGCGACCAGCAGCGCCAGCAGCGCGACGACCAGGGTCCACAGGATCCGCTCGGCCAGCACCTCCCCCGCACTCGCGAAGGACAGCAAACCGAAGAACGCCGGGAACAGACCCCAGAGGAAGTACGCGCCGATCCCGAAAGCGATCCCGGTGTCCCGTTCCCCGTCGTGCCGCGCGAACCGGCCACGCCACCCGCGCTCGGCCGTCACCGTCGCGGCGCCCGCGGCCGGGTGCGGGGCGGGGGACTTCGGATGCTGATGTCCTTCGGCCACTCAATTACGTTAGCGTGCGCAACAAGTCCCTTTCGCCGCGATCCCGCCGCACCCCGCCACCACCGCGCACGGTCCCACCGCCCCCGCACCTCGACGACGCCGGATGTCACGCGCCGCCCTGTCCCCCGGTTGTCCGTGTCCTCGCCCACCCCCTTCGTGATGTCCGATTTGTCGGAGTTTGCCTTTGACCTGGCACAGCGCACATTTTCGACACCGTCGATTTCAGCTACACCTGGGTTAACAGCTCGGAAGGGCTAGCCTGGTCGGCATGTCGATCACCGCGCAGGCAGCGAGTCCGCCGAGCCCACCCGCACTGGGGCTCACCTCCGCCGAGGTGGCGCAGCGGCGGCGGGACGGGCTGACCAATGACGTGCCGGAGCGGGCCAGCCGGTCGGTCAAGGAGATCGTCAGGGCGAACGTCTTCACCCGGATCAACGCCATCCTCGGCGTGCTGTTCATCCTGGTGCTGGCCACCGGATCGATCATCGACGGCATGTTCGGCCTGCTGATCGTCGCCAACAGCGCGGTGGGCATCATCCAGGAGATCCGGGCCAAGAACACCCTCGACAAGCTGGCCATCGTCGGACAGGCCAAACCGGTGGTGCGCCGCGACGGGCAGGCCACCGCGGTCACGCCGCAGGAGGTCGTGCTCGACGACATCATCGAACTCGGCCCCGGCGACCAGATCGTCGTCGACGGCGAGGTGATCGAGACCGAACTCCTCGAGGTCGACGAGTCACTGCTCACCGGTGAGGCCGACCCGATCGACAAAACCCGTGGCGCGCAGATCATGTCGGGCAGCTTCGTGGTGTCCGGCAGCGGCGCGTACCGGGCCACCAAGGTCGGCAAGGACGCCTACGCCGCCAAACTCGCCGACGAGGCCAGCAAGTTCACCCTGGTCAAGTCCGAGCTGCGCAGCGGTATCGACACCATCCTGAAAGTCATTACCTACCTGCTGATTCCGGCGGGCCTGCTGTCCATCTACAACCAGCTGTTCTCCTCCAAGGAGTCCTGGCGGCCCGCGGTCAACGGCATGGTCGCCGCCCTGGTGCCGATGGTGCCCGAGGGCCTGGTGCTGATGACCTCCATCGCCTTCGCCGTCGGCGTGGTCCGGCTCGGCGCGCGCAAGTGCCTGGTGCAGGAGCTGCCCGCCATCGAGGGCCTGGCCCGGGTGGACGTGGTGTGCGCCGACAAGACCGGCACGCTCACCGAGAACGGCATGCGGCTGGCCGAGATCCGGCCGGTCGACGACAGCGGGCGCGCGGTGGACCCGGCGAACGACGGCCAGGCCCCCGAGGAGTTGCGCCGCGTGCTGGCCGCCCTCGCCGCCGACGACCCGCGCCCCAACGCGTCCGTCCTCGCCATCAAGGAAGCCCTGCCGGACGCCCCCGGCTGGCAGTCCACCGGTCTCGCGCCGTTCTCCTCCGCCAAGAAGTGGAGCGGCATGTCCTACGGCGAGCACGGCAACTGGCTGATGGGCGCGCCCGACGTGCTGCTGGACCCGGACACCGAGATCGCCGCCACCGCACAGGAGATCGGGGCGAAGGGCCTGCGCGTGCTGCTGCTGGCCCGCAGCGACCGCCCGGTCGACGCGCCCGACGCGCCCGGCCAGGTCACCCCGGCGGCGCTGGTGGTGCTGGAGCAGAAGGTGCGGCCCGACGCCAAGGGCACCCTCGAATACTTCGCCTCGCAGCATGTTTCGACCAAGGTCATCTCCGGCGACAACGCGGTGTCGGTCGGCGCGGTCGCGTCCTCGCTCGGGCTGAGCGGCGGCGACGATCCGGTCGACGCGCGCACGCTGCCGACCGACCAGAACGAGCTCGCGGACGTGCTCGACGAGAAGACCGTCTTCGGCCGGGTCCGCCCGGATCAGAAGCGCGCCATGGTCGGAGCGCTGCAGTCGCGCGGGCACACCGTCGCCATGACCGGCGACGGCGTCAACGACGTGCTCGCCCTCAAGGACGCCGACATCGGCGTCGCCATGGGCTCGGGCAGCCCCGCCACCCGCTCGGTGGCGCAGATCGTGCTGCTGGACAACAAGTTCGCGACCCTGCCGTACGTGGTGGCCGAGGGCCGCCGGGTGATCGGCAATATTGAGCGGGTCTCGAACCTGTTCCTCACCAAGACCGTCTACTCGGTGGTGCTGGCGTTCCTGGTCGGCATCGCGGGCATCGGGTCGCAGATCTTCCACTACAAGGCGATCGGCTACCCGTTCCTGCCCCGCCACGTGACGATCGCCGCCTGGTTCACCATCGGCATCCCGGCCTTCATCCTGTCGCTCGCGCCCAACAACGAGCGCGCCCGCACCGGATTCGTCGGCCGCGTCATGCGTTTGGCGATCCCGTCCGGCGTGGTGATCGGCGTGATGACGTTCATCTCCTACCTGATCGCCTACCGGGGACCCGACGCCGGGGAGACCGCGAAGGTGCAGGCCGGCACGACCGCGCTGATCACGCTGCTGATCATCGCGGTGTGGGTGCTGGCCATCGTGGCCCGGCCGTGGAACTGGTGGAAGATCCTGCTGGTCGCGGGTTCCGTTGCGGGATACCTGATCCTGTTCGCGGTGCCGTTCACGCGGCACTTCTTCAAACTGGATCCGTCCAATGTCGCGCTGACCACCTCGGCGGTGGTGTGCGGCGCGATCGGCGTGGTGCTGGTCGAGGTGGCGTGGTGGCTCAGCGCCAAGTATCTCGGCGACACTCCGCACAACGCACCAGCGGTCCTGGACGAAAACGACTGAATCGCACAATGTTCCGGAGCGGCGGCGCACCCCACGGTGAGCCGCCGCTCCGCTGTTTCCAAACTGGTCGCATGGTTTGGCTCGCCGGGTGGTCGGCCGTCCTGGGCAGCGGTCGAAATCGCAGGTACCTTGTGCCCCATGGAGGTCTTGCTGCATCAGCTCGACGCATTCGCCGACGCGCCGTTCTCCGGCAACCCCGCTGCGGTCATGCCGCTGCTGTCGTGGCTGCCCGACGAGCTGCTGCAGCGGCTGGCCGAGGAGAACAACCTCGCCGAGACCGCCTTCTACACTTCCGCGCTACCCGTGGAAGCGGGTGTGCCGCCGGACAACTCGCCCGCCTTCCACCTGCGCTGGTTCACCCCCACCGTGGAGGTCGACCTGTGCGGGCACGCCACCATGGCCACCGCCGCCCAGATCCTCGACGATATGCACCCCGGCGCCGACCGGGTGCACTTCTACACCCGCAGCGGCTGGCTGCGCGTCGACCGCGACCGCGACGACCTGGTGCTGGACCTGCCGTCGGTGGCGTCGGTGGAAATCGATGCGCAGGAGGAACTTCCGCACCGGCTCGCCGAGGCGCTCGGCGTGCGGCCGCTGCGCGCGTTCGAGGGCACCGACGTGGTGCTGGTCGTCACCGCCGAACACGAAGTGCGCGAATCCCGCCCGAACTTCGCCGCCTTCCCCGACCTGAAACGCGCCGCCATCCTCACCGCCGAGGGCACCGAGGTGGACTTCGTCTCCCGCGTCTTCGCCCCCGGCCAGGGCATTCCCGAAGACCCCGTCACCGGTTCCGCGCACGCCCAGCTCACCCCGCTGTGGAGCCGCGAACTGGGCCGCACCAGCCTCACCGCCCGCCAGCTCTCCCGCCGCGGCGGCTCCCTGCGCTGCACGCTGACGGGCGACCGGGTCCGCCTGACCGGCCGCTGCCGCCGCTACCTCGACGGCGTCGTCCGCATCCCGGACTGAGAGCCGCGTCAGCGCGCGACGATCTGCCGGGTGAGCGTGTCCAGATCGTCGGCCCGGTAGCCGGGGTAACCGTGCATGATCTCCCGCCACTCCGCGGGCACGGCCGACACGCCCCAGCGGGCCCCGAGCAGGCCGCCCGCGATGGCCGCGGTGGTATCGGTGTCGCCGCCCGCGCGAACCGCCAGTTCCAATGCGGCCGGAAGGGTTTCGGCGTGGGTGATCGCCCACCACGCGGTCTGCAGGGCGTGCACCACCCAGCCGTTCTTGGCGAAGTCGGCCGGGACGCCGGTCTCGGCCTTGTCCAGCAACGGTTCCCAGAAGCCGGTGTCCACCTGCGACAGCGCCTCCCGCAGGCCGTCGTAGGTGCCGAACAGCACGGCGTGGCGGATGGCGAGGGTCCACAGTTTGCACGCCTGCATGGCCTGCATGTCATAGTGGGTCAGGGAGCTCACCAGTTTGGCTGCCTTGCCGCACTTCTCGGCATCGTCGAGGTAGGCGAGGGCGACCGGGGCGGTCCGCATGAGCGACCCGTTGCCCGCCTTGAGCCCCGGCAGATCGTGCGCCCGCAGCTGCATGGCCCGGCCGGTCCGATCGCGGTGCTCGAGCACCTGCCGCGTCTGGTTCCCGATATCGGCGGGCTTGGAGTCCCACCACACCACGAATTCGGCGGCCACCGCGTCCAGCCCCTCGGGGCCGCACAGGTCGCCCGCCACCGCCGCCGCGCGGGCCACCGCGACTGCCATGGCGGTATCGTCGGTCCACTCCCCCGGCGCCCACCGGAACGCGCCGCCGCCCTTCATCCGGATCTCCGCGTCGGGACCGGGATGGGTGAACTCGTACCCGGCACCCAGCGCATCCCCCGCCGCGGTCCCCACCAGCACGCCCCGGGCCCGATCAGCCTGCTCCGGCGTCAATTCCATCCGCAATCGCCTCTTCCGCTCCGATGCCGTCGGCATCGATCCGCCACGCGTATCCGATCCACCACGACGTTACCCACCCCGGGGCCACGCCGAACCGGGCATCCGCGGTCTTCACGGGTTCTGGACTACCCTCGGAATCACTCCGGTGCAGTGTCGCCGCCGCTGTTGTTCCGTGCACTCCCTCCCGCCACTCGGATGCAAGATCCGGAGGTTCTGCCGATGAAGAACCAGCTCGCCGGCCATGCCGACCGGGCCGCCGCGGAGCTGCTGTCCGCGCCCCTGGCCCCCGTCCCGGGCTCCGGCCACATCTTCGACGTCGACCGCCGCCTGAGCACCGTCGACATGGACGAGAACCGGACCATGCGCATCGACGGCATCGCCCGTCATCTCCAGGACGCCGGAGTCGACCATCTGATGCACATCGGCTCGCTCGAATCCCACCCGCACTGGATCGTGCGGCGCACCGTCATCGACGTGCTGCGCCCGATCGCCTGGCCCACCCGGCTCCGTGTCCGTCGCTGGTGCTCCGGCATCTCCCCGCGCTGGTGCACCATGCGCGTCCGCATCGACTCCGATGCCGGCGGCCTCGTCGACACCGAGGGCTTCTGGATTCACATGAACAAGGCGACGATGAGCCCCTCCCGACTCACCGACGACTTCTTCGACCTCATGGCCACCACCACCGACGACCACCGCCTGCGCTGGCGCCAGTGGCTCGACGCCCCCGCCCCCGCGGCGGACGGCCGCCGGTACGCCTTCCGGCGCGCCGACACCGATCACTTCCGGCACATCACCAATACCGCGTACTGGCACGCCGTCCACGAATTCGCCGCCGACACACCCGGACTCACCCGCGGCCCGCACCGCTACATCCTCGAGTACAACAAGCCGATCCGCTTCGGTGAACCCCTCGACATCCACGCCGTCGACACCCCCGACGCGCTCACGCTCTGGTTCACCGTCGACCAGGAGACGCGCGCCATCGCCCAACTCCGCCCGCTGGAGGACGACTGATGCTCCCCACCCCCGTTTCCGCCGAGGATCTCAATATCTACGGCCAGGCCGACCTGCCCTGGGACCGAGTCCTGAAAGCCCTCGACATGGCCATCGGCCTCCCCGAGACGGCCGAATTCCTCAGCACGGTAGGCCCTTCCGGCAAGCCCAGCTCCGCCGGTATCGGCTGCGTCGAATCCGACGGCCACCTCTACTTCACGAGCGGACCGGCCACCAGGAAGTCCCGGAACCTGGCCTCGAACCCGAATTGCACACTCTCACTCCGCCTCCCCGGAGTGGACCTGGTCCTCTCCGGGGAGGCTCACCGAGTCTCCGGCGCGGCCGAACTCGACCGCGTCACGGCTGTCTACCGCGCGGGCGGATGGCCCGCGGAACGATCGGGAGACGAGGTCACCGCCCCGTACAGCGCCCAGAGTGCGGGTCACGCACCATGGCACCTGTACCGCTTCACCATCCACTCGGCCGTCGGAGTGGCGCTGACCGATCCACACGGAGCAACCCGCTGGCAGTTCGCGCACCGGGGGATGGCGTTGTCACAGAAGCACTCAGATGCACCAGAAGACGCTACCGAGATCGAAGCACCACGCAGCTGATCCGAACGATCCGTCGATCGGAGTGGCGGAGGTCGCCGGCGGCGCCGCGGCAGTGGCGTCGGCGCCGGCCGTGGGAGCGGCCAAGACCAACAAGGGCGCCGCAAATACTGTCGCCGCTACGGTTTTCATGATCTTTCTAGACATTTTGCTTCCTTACCACGAGCTTTTGTGATGTCCGCGTCTACCAGGCTGCGTTGCCGAGCTACCGGACCTGACCGCGATCGCGTCGCACGCCGAATCGGCTCTGCGACACCCGATTGGCTCCTTGGTGAAGTAGTAGTCCTTGTAAAGCACATGCGACGTCCCGATCGGAACGCGCATTGAGGCCGGCCGAGAGCTACCGCATCGACCTGACCGGACAGGACGTCATGTGGAACGACGCCAGGTGAGAGCTTACTCCTGGCTATCATTCAATTCGGACGGAGCGAGCAGATTTAGTTGATGAAGATTCTGCAAAGTCGAGCGTCCGGGAACCGGTCAGCCGACGGGGACGGGGCCGTCATCGGGGCCCGGGACCGCGGCCTCACGTTGCTCGGGCAGGAGCGGCGAGACGGCGAAGACAGCGGCGGAAGCGTCGGCCGGTAGCGCTTCGACAGCGCGGATTCCGGGACGGGTGGCCACGGTTCGCAGCTGGGAGAGGGAGCCGTGGACGACGACGCCCACGACGCACGCGCAGTCGGCGCGCAGCCGGGCGGCGACGAGGTCCTTGACCTGCGTGGAGCGGGTGTCGAAGGTGGTGGTCGATTCCATCTGAGCGGCGGCGGATTTCACCGAGGCGACCGCGATGCCCTCGCCCGATGGCACTCCGATCGCGATGATGGGTGTCGCGACCCGGTCCACCCACACGTGGTAGTCGACCTCCGAGACGCGCAGGCCCGCACTGAATTCGGGGATGCGGTCGGCGGTGACGCCGGCGGTGAAGGACAGCAGGGCCCAGTGGCCTCCGGAGTCGCTGCCCGCCAAGGACTTCCGGGCGCGGGTCAGGTAATCGGCCACCTGCTCACCGCTTTCCGGTCCCAGCCGGTCGGTCGCGATGATCCCCGGCCGCGGCGGGTTCGCCCAGCCCAGCACGAGGATCAGAACGACGAGAAGCACCGCCGCCGTGGCGATCCCGGCGCGGCGCAGGGTCGAGCCCGCCACGCCGCGGGGCCGCGGTGCATCCACTCGGAGCTCCGATCAGTGCTGACGCAGGACGTCGAGCGCGTGTTCCAGGTCGGCCGGGTATTCGCTGGTGATCTCGACCCAGCGGCCGTCGGCGGGATGGTTGAAGCCCAGCTGGCGGGCATGCAGCCACTGCCGTTCCAGACCCAGCCGTTCGGCCAGGCGCGGGTCCGCGCCGTAGGTGAGGTCACCGCAGCAGGGATGGCGCACGGCCGAGAAGTGCACACGGATCTGGTGGGTGCGCCCGGTCTCCAGGTGGATGTCGAGCAGGCTGGCGGCCTGGAAGGCCTCGACCGTGTCGTAGTGGGTGACCGACGGGCGGCCGTCGGCGGTGACCGCGAACTTCCAGTCATTACCGCGGGCCCGGCCGATCGGAGCGTCGATGGTGCCGCTCGACGGATCCGGGTGGCCTTGCACCAGAGCGTGATAGCGCTTCTCGACGGTGCGGTACTTGAAGGCGCGCTTGAGCTGGGTGTAGGCGTGCTCGGACTGCGCGACCACCATCACGCCGGAGGTGCCGACGTCGAGGCGGTGCACGATGCCCTGGCGCTCGTGGGCGCCCGAGGTGGAGATGCGGTAGCCCATCGCGGCCAGACCGCCGACCACGGTGGGGCCGGTCCAGCCGACACCGGTGTGCGCGGCCACGCCGACGGGCTTGTCCACGGCCACGATGTCGTCGTCGGCGTAGAGGATCTTCATGCCCTCGACGGGAGTCGCCTCGACGGTGAGTTCGCGCTTGGGCTCGGGGAATTCGACCTCCAGCCACGCGCCGGCGGTGAGCCGATCCGACTTTCCGGCCGCGACGCCGTCGAGCTGCACCGAGCCGTCCTCGGTCATGGCCGCCACCGCGGTGCGGGACAGGCCCAGCAGCCGCGAGAGCCCGGCGTCGACACGCATGCCGTCCAGGCCGTCGGGCACGGGCATGCTGCGGGTCTCCCTCATGCCGCCTTCCCCTCCGCGGTCGTCGCGGACGCGCGGTGCATGCGGGTGCCGTCGGGTTCGAAACCGAACACCGTCAACGCCACCAGCAGGATCGCGCCGCACACGATGGCCGAATCGGCCACATTGAACACCGGCCACCAGCCGACCGCCACGAAGTCCACCACGTGACCCTGCAGCGGGCCGGGCGCGCGGAACAGGCGATCGATGAGGTTGCCGAGCGCGCCGCCCAGCACCAGGCCCAGGCCGATGGCCCACGGCAGCGAGCGCAGGGTGCGACCGATCCGGATCACGCCGATCACCACGGCGGCGGCGATCAGGGTCAGCAGCCAGGTCATGCCGGTGGCCATGGAGAACGCCGCGCCCGGGTTGCGGACCAGGGACAGCCGCGCCCAGTCGCCGATCAGATAGATCGGCTTGCCGGGGGTCATGGTGGAGACCACGATCGTCTTGGTCAGCAGATCCAGGCCGAGCACCACGGCGGCGAGCACCAGCAGATTGCGCAGGCGCAGCGGCTGCGACGCGGTCTCGGCGGGAGCGCTGCCCGACTCGGCGGATTCGCCGGCGGGGGAAGCCTCGGCATCGATCGCGGGAACGGTCTCCCCTGGCGACTTGTCTGGTTCCTCAGCGCCCGTTTCGCGCGGCCGGTCGGTACTCACCCTGACATCATTCCTTATCCACGCCCGCGGACTCCGAACGGTCCGGGCCGGGCGGCTCCGAACCGCCGCGAGGGCGGACCCGGGGCCCGTCCCGGGCGGACCGAAACGGCGGCCGCACAGGATCCCAGCTGTTTTTCAGGAACCCGTCGTAACCTGTTCGACGTGACGGTGTTGTCTTCCTCCCCCAGCTCGGCGAACGCCACCGCACCCTGTTCCGGAGCCCCGCGACCGCCTCGCCGCGGGAGCGCCCGCGGCCACCGTTCCGGGGTGCTGCTGCTGGTCCTCGCGGTCACCCTGACCGCCTTCGGCGTCGGCTGCAGCGACTCGTCGGAGACCACGGCCGAGGGCGACGGCACCGAGCCGGTGGGCATCAACAAAGAGGTCACCATGCCCATCGAGGCCGTGACCACCACCGTCGTCAACCCGGGCGCCGAACCCCGCTCGCCGCTGCGCCGCACCCTGGAGCCGGGCACCAGCCAGCAGGTGACGCTGAGCACCGAGCACCACATCGAGCAGCAGATCAATCAGCAGGCGCAGCGCGACATCTCCCCGCCCGCGGTCACCATCCCGCTGACCGCGCAGGCCGGGGCCGACGGCGTCGAACTGACCGTCGGCAATGTCACCTCCCCCGACCCGGCCCTGGCCGCGGCGCTCACCCATGCCGACGGCTCCCACGTCGGTTTCGACGTGAGCGAGCTGGGCGCGATCACCGCGCTCAAGCTGGCCCCCAAACCGGCCACCTCCGACGCCGCGCGCGCCGCCCTGGAGCAGTCGTTCTATCAGGCCGTGTACCAGTCCATCGCCTTCCCGACCGAGGCCGTCGGCGTGGGCGCGGTATGGACCGTGCGGCAACAGGTTTCCGGGAGCGTCCCGCTCGAGCAGGTGACCACCTGCACCCTCACCGCCCGCGAGGGCAACGAGCTCACCATCGAACTGAACGTGGTGCAGAGCCCGAAGTCCGCGGTGTGGCATCTGCCCAACGAGGCGGGCCAGCTCGAGATCGTCGACTACCTGATGCACGGCACCGGCACCATCGCCGTGGATCTGGGCCTGCCGCTGCCGGTTTCCGGCCAGGTCGAAGTCGGCGGCAACCAGACCTACCGCGACCCGCGCAGCGCGGTGACCCTGCGCCAGACGCTGCGCACGGAGGTGCAGTGGGGAGCCTGACACGGCTGGCGTTGCTGGCGGGCGCGCTGGCGCTGACCGCCACCGCCTGCGGGAACAGCAAGGACTCCGGGGACCCGCTGCCCAGCCTGGGCCCCGCCGTGCAGCCCACGCAGTCGCCCGGCGGCGCGCCGGTTCTCGACGAGTACACGCTGCGCTCGGATCTGCTGGATCTGACGGCCATGCCCGCGGGGTTCACCGCCCTGGACGACCCGCCGCCCGGCGCGTCGGGCGGCGCGGGCGCGAAGACCGATCCCGCGCAGTGCGCGAAGGTGCTGGAAGCCATCGCGGTGCAGGCGCCCGGCGCGGCGGCGCGCGCGGCGGCCCAGTTCGGCGGCATGAACTTCGCCAGCGTCGACATCGACGCGGCGTCCTATGCGAACGGCGGCGCGGCCCAGGCCTTCTCCGCCGCCCAGTCGCTGCTGACCGGGTGCACGAAGTACTCGGGCACCGATGCCGACAACACCAGGGTCGAGTTCCGGCTGGGTGGTTTGAATCAGCCGCAGGCCGGCGACGGATCGACCGCGTTCCAGGTCCGGACCACCAGCGAAGGCCTCACCCTCTACACCGACGTGAGCATCACGCTGGTGGGCTCGACAGTCGTGCAGATCGCCTACTCCGACGCCAAGGAGCCCGATCCGCAGCAACTCAGCGCCATGACCGCGGCCCAGGTGCGGAAACTGCGGGGAGCCGCGGGACCCTAGGTGCCGCCCTGTCCGCGGGCGCGCAGGAGCGACAGGCCCCGCGGCCATGCAGGGCTGAGTCCCCCGGAACGACACCGCCCCCGCTTCCGATCGGAAGCGGGGGCGGATCGCGGTCACGATGTGACGGCCGAAGCTACTGCCAGCCGGTCACATTGATCGGCCCGGGATTCCACATTCCCGTGTGACTCTCGACGGTCACCGACGGCTTGGCGGTCTGCGCGGAACTGTCGATCCGCTCGAACCGCTGCAGCTCGCCCCAGTCCCGGCGCGGGTCGTTGTCCAGGAAGGTGGCGATGGTGACCGGGCGCAACAGCATCGAGCTCCAGCCCAGCGCGCCGCCGCCGTCGTGGCTCTGCCACAGCGTGGTCATGGCCGCGCCGCCGCGGTCGGGCAGGATGCGGTACTCGGGCACCTCGGCGATGCCGTCGAGGTGATCGAAGGGCCGCTGGCACGGGAACTGCAGGCCCACTTCCCAATCCAGCAGCACCGGCTTGGCGCTGCCGACGTACTCCTGCAGCGTCACCGTGTGCGGGATGCGCGGCGGGGTGAGCGCCACCCACTGCTTGGGGTCGCTGTCGCGATCGGTGGCGACCACGCGAATCGCGGTGGCGGCGGCCGGGATCTCGCTCAGTGGCGTCCGCAGATTGCGCCAGGTCGGGGCGGGACCGATATCGATCGGCGTCACCCGGCCCTGCGCGACCGGCACACCGTCGGCGCCGGGCACACCGTATTCGACCTCGACCGACTGGCCGGGGGTCACGATGCCGTCCTGGTCGACCGAGCGGATGCGGCCCGCGGCGGCGATCGCGATGATGCCGGAGCGATCCTGGGCCGCGGGCAGCATGTACCAGCCGGTGGTCAGGGTGGAGATCGCCTCGGAGCTGTTGTAGCTGCCCAGCACCGGGGTGCTCGCGTCCAGGCCGAAAGGCAGTGGCGCGGTGGTGGTTCCGTCGGCGGTGCCGCTGCTGCGCCCGCTGACCGCGCTGGCGACGCTGCCGCCGGTGTCGAGGTCGTCGTCGGGGCGCAGATCGGTGGCGACGCCCTTGGGCGAGAAGCCGGTGGCCTCGGCGCCGAAGGCGCTGTGCGCGTCGCCGGTCAGCGGCGGCAGCATGCCCGCGTTGGGCTGCTCCTCCACCCGCACGTCGCGGGCCAGGCCGCACGGCTTGCCCAGCACGGCATCGATATTCGACCGGGCCAGCGAGTACGCCGGGTACTGCACGACCGCGCCCTTGGCGAGCATGGCCACCTCGAACACGACCATGAACGCGGCCGCCACGGTCAGCGGCGGGATCGCGATGAACCGCCAGCCCAGCGTCGAGATCCGGTGCGGGCCCGGCTTTTCGGGCGCGCGCACGTGGAACCAGCCGGCGAGCGCGAGCAAGGCCAGCGCGATGCCCAGGAAGATCTTGGAGACCAGGAACCCGGCCAGCACCACCGGCTTGTCGTTCCAGGAGATCGACCAGTTCGAGACGTACCACCAGCCGTTGATGCTGGCGAACGCGGCGGCCAGCGCGAACGCCACCACCGCCGCGAACAGCGCCCGGTTGCGCGGCGAGCGCATCACCCGGGGGCCGACCGCGACCGCGGTGAGCACCGCGACCACACCGGCCAGTCCGGCGTAGATGCCGTTGTGGTGGGTCCACTTGGTGGGGGTCAGCATCATCAGCAGGATGACGCCGACGCCGGTGCCCAGCACGCGCCGGGCCGGGCCCGAGGCGGTGAACGGGATGCGGCCGCCCTTGCGCAGCAGCACCGCCGCGCACACCGCCAGGCCGATCCAGAACACGAACATGCCGAAGCGCCGCGCCAGCGAACCGTCGATGGTGGGCATGAAAAGGTACTGGTAGCGAATGTATTCGCCGTCCCAGTGCACATCCGGGCCGACCGCGGTGTGCACCCGGCTCATCTCGAACATCGAGGCCAGCGGCTGATCGCAGAACATGACCGCCAGCACCACGGCGCCGGCCGCGGCCACCGGAGCAGCCAACGCGAGGTACGCGCCGAAGCGGGCCTTCAGAATGGTGAGCGCGCTCGCGCCGGGCGGGGTCGGCTTGCCCAATTCCGTTGCGCGCCGGTTGAGAATCCGCCAGATCGGCCGGATGCCCGCCAGCAGCGGAGCGAAACAGATGATGCCGGACGGGCCGACGGTACAGGTGAACGCGCCGATGCTGACGGCGATGCCGTAGGGCAGCAACCGCCCGGTCGCGATGGCCCGCTCCACCGACACCCAGGTGAGCAGCACACCGAGAGCCACCAGCGGCTCCGGCCGCAGACCGTTGTTGTAGGCCAGCCACACGGCCAGGAAGCCCAGCGCCCCGGTCCACACCGCGATCCGGTCGCGGCGCACCCGCGCGCCCAGGCGCGGGATCACCTCACGGCTGAGCACCAGCCAGATCAGCACGCCCGCCGCCAGCGCGGGCAGGCGCATCCACACGCTCGCCGGGCTGACCTGCGCCATATGGCCGATCAGGTCGTAATACGGTGTGCCGACCGGGGTTTCGGGGACGCCGAAGTAGCCGAAGTAGTTGGCCATATATCCGGCGTGCAGGGACGCGCGGCCCATGCCGAACTGGTATCCGTCGTCGGAGGTGGTGGCGCCGATGAAGTGCCACAGCACCAGCGTGCCCAGCACCACGGCGTCGACCGGCTGGAAGGTCCACCAGTGCTTGGGCAGGAAGCGGCGGCTGCGGCGGCCGTCGAGACGGTCCAGCCGGAACAGGGCGCCCAGCACGACGAGGGTGCCGACGATGGCCGTCCAGATGGCGATCCGCTTGAGCGGGCCCGGGGTGGAGGTGAAACGGCTGTCCACCGCCGCGGTGACCTTCGCGCCGTCGGAGACGGTCAGATCGCTGAAGATCCCGACCAGCTGCGGCCGGTAGTCACCGTCGAGGGTGACCGGCTCGACCGAGGAACCGGTCAGCGTCGCGGTGGAGGAGGTGAAGTCCGAGTGCACGGTGAGCGCGCAGCCCGCGCCCAGCTGGTCCACGGGCACGCTGAGCAGCGTCTTGTGGTGCAGGATCGCTTCCAGCTTGCCGGGCGTGGTGACGCCGTCGGCGGTGGTCGCCGCGGTGACGCGGGCCACGAATCCGTACTTCTCGAGGTCCGGCGCGCCGTTGGGTCCGGTGGCGGCCAGGGTGCCGCCCTTCGTGCCCAGCTGGGCCACGGCGGCGCAGGGAATGGTGGCGTCGAAGCTCTGCGGCGCGTACGTGATCAGCGGGGCTTCGATGCTCTGCGTCGAATTGCCCTGCGGCCAGGTCAGAGTGGTGTGGTCCACACGCACCGGCAGGAACGGCACCGCCAGCGCCGCGAGCACCGCGGTCAAGCCGGCGATCAGGGCGACAGGGCGCGCCCAGCCCCCTCGAGTCCGTCTCTCGGGTTCGGCACCAGCACTCCCGGCGGCATCCGGCCCCGCCTTCTCCAACACGTCCGTCACGACCGCAGATCCTAAGCGGTCCTCATCATCGACCGCCAAGAAGAGGACGAACCCGGCATTCCACTAGGGGATGCCGGGTCCGCTCGAGACGACTAGCCGCAGGCCGGGGAGGTCTGGTTGACCAGAGAGAGGGCGTTGCAGACCCAGTCCTTCTGGACCTTCCACTTGCCGTCCTCGGCCACGAACGGCACGACGGCCTGCTGCGGCGCGCCACCGTTGACGGCGAACTGGGCGTCGGCGGTGATGGTGCCGTTGCCGAGGTCGGTCACATTGGTGACGGTGATGGTCGCGTTGTTCTGCCGGTAGGCCTCGGCCAGGCGGCCGGGCAGGGCCGGGTCGGCGTTGGCGCCCTGCATCATGTCCAGCTTCTGCGCGTCCGGGATGTTCGGATCCAGCGCCTTCTGCAGCTCGGCATTCAGGTCCGCCACGGACGGAGTCGCCGGGTAGTTGTTCTGCGCGCCGGTGACCTTGGAGGTGGTGGCCTTGGTGGGCTTGGTCTCCTTCTTGTCACCGCTGCCACACGCCGACAGCCCGAGTACGGTCACGACAGCCAGGGTGGCGACCGCGATACGTCCAGTCTTCTGAAGCTTCAACTGCTCGTCCTTTGCGTTCGAGTAGGTCCGTTCGACAAGTGACAGCTACACCGCGGCGGCGCTGCCCGACTGGCGACACTACCAACGCCCGGTCGCGGAAACCGCCTCCGAGGGCGGTGGCGCGACATATTCAGGCCGAATCCTCATAATTCGCGCATTCGGGTCTTAACGCCTTCAGCGCAGGCTGCCCAATGGATCCGCCCTGGTGAGAGCCGGATCCGCGGCGGCGAAGGTGCGTGTGGGACCCGGTCCGGTGGAACGGGTCTCGAAGCGGACCGTCACCACCCCGTGCCCCGCGCCCTGCACCCAGCCGTGGCCGAAATCCGGGTGCTCGACATCCAGTCCCGGATACCAGGTTCCGATCGCGAAGGAGCGAGTCGCGGGCGGTACCAGCGGATCCGGGCCGCCGGGCACGGACAGCGTGGGCTCCTCGGCGACCGCGTCGGCGTCCACCGTCTGATCCAGTTCCGGGAACAGCGATTCCTGCCGAATCTCCGACAGCCCGGCGAAACCCACGCCCACCAAGCGAATCGGACCGATCTCGACCGGGTCCAGGGCCGAGCGCTGCGCGGCGGCGGTCAGGGTGACCAGGTCCTCGGTGGCGTAGGGCAGCGTGGAGGATCGGGTCACGATGCTCATATCGGTCTTCTTCAGCTTGAGCACCACCGTGCGCGCCGCGCGCCCGTCCGCGCTCAGCCGCCGGTGCGCCGAGGCCGCCATGGCGTCGATGGCCGGGCGCAGCTGGGCGAGGGTGAGAATGTCGGTCTCGTAGGTGGTTTCGGCGCTGATCTGCTTGGCCTCGGCGCGCTCGGCCACCGGACGGTCGTCGATACCGCGGGCCAGCCGGTGCAGCGCCACCCCGATGCTGCCGCCCAGGATCGAGGCCGCCTCCGATTCCGGCAGCGCCGCCAGCGCCCCCACCGTCTCGATTCCCAAGGAGCGCAAACGACTCTCGGCCACCGGGCCGATCCCCCACAGCTTGCGCACCGGCAACGCGGACAGGAAGCCGTCCTGCTCGACCGCCGGAATCACCCGCACCCCATCGGGTTTGGCCAGGCCGGAGGCGATCTTGGCGAGCTGCTTGCCGCTGCCCGCCCCGACCGAGGCCACCAGCCCCGTGCGCTCACGCACCGCCGTGCGCAGCTCCTCGCAGAATTCGAGCACCCGCTCCGGCGTCGCCCCCGCCAGTTCCGCCGGTTCCCCGAAGGCCTCGTCGAACGACAGCGTCTCCAGCACCGGGATCCGCGACCGCAATGCCTCGAACACCTGCCCGCTCAGTTCCCCGTACACCGCGCCGCGCGGTGGTATCACCACCGCCGACGCGCCGACCAGCCGTCGCGCCTGATGCATGGGCATGGCCGACCGCGCGCCGAACACCCGCGCCTCGTAACTGGCCCCGGCCACCACGCCGCGCCCGCCCATGCCGCCGACCAGCACCGGTCGCCCGCGCAGGGTCGGCCGGGTGAGCTGTTCGACCGAGGCGAAGAAGGCGTCCATATCGATGTGCAGCACCCAGCGCCGCTGGCCCCGGCCTCCCGCGGGCCTGGGGGGTTGCCGTGAATCCGCCACGGCCCCCACCGGCCCGACGCCCGACGCCGACGCCCCAGCACAACCGGCCTCACCAGGCGCGATGCCCGGGTTCGCGGGGCCGGCGGAGATGGTCACAGAGGGAAATCTACAAGCCGCTACCGACAGGTACGGGCAGGAACCTGTGTGAGAATTCGTCCATGACGATTCGCAAGGCCGTGATTCCCGCTGCGGGCATCGGCTCGCGCCTGCTGCCGTTGACCAAGGCGATCCCGAAGGAAATGCTCCCGGTGGGCGACAAGCCGGTCATCGAGCACACCGTCCGCGAACTCGTGGCCTCCGGCGTCACCGACATCACCATCGTGGTCAGCGGTGGAAAGTCGTTGATCCAGGACCACTTCCGCCCCAATCCGGCGCTGGTCGCGCAGCTGCGCGCCGACGGCAAGACCGCCTACGCCGACGCGGTGGAGGAGGTCGGCGAGCTGAGCCGGGCGGGCCACATCACCTACCTGGACCAGCACGGTCCCTACGGCAACGGCACGCCGGTGCTGAACGCGGCCCGCCACCTGGGCGACGAGCCCATGCTGGTGCTGTGGCCCGACGACGTCTTCGTCGCCGAGGTGCCGCGCGCCCAGCAGCTCGTCGACGCCTACGCCAAGACCGACGCGCCGGTGCTGGCCCTGATGCCGATGGACCCGGCCGAATCCTCGCGCTACGGCGTGCCGGTGGTCGAGGAGACCGAGGGCAACGGCCTGATGCGGATCAGCGGCCTCAAGGAGAAGCCCAAGCCCGCCGACGCGCCGTCGGAGTTCGCCGCGATCGGCGGCTACGTGGTCACGCCCGGCATCATCGCCGAGCTGCGCCGCCAGGTCGACCTCTGGTACACCCACCGCACCGGCGAGGTGTACCTGACCGACGCGATCAATATCTTCGCCGCCGAGAACCCGGTGTACGGCCAGGTGATCCGGGGTCGCTGGTACGACACCGGTAACCCGGCCGACTACCTGACCGCGCAATTCGCCACCGCGCTCGCCGACCCGGAGTACGGTCCGCTGCTGCGCAGCCTGGTCGCCGAGTAGGAGAACCGCGACACGCACTGAACCACAGCGGATCCGCATAGCCCGGCGCACAAGTGCCGTGCGCCACAAGCACGCCGACCCCGATATTGTCGAAACCTGAAACATTGGGGCACGAGTCGGCGATCATGCGCATGGGTCGGGACACCCTGTGGATCGAAGGTCGGTTTTGCTAGGCGGATTGGGCACTCGGGCAGCACTGCTCGCGGCGGCAAGTTGTTCTCTTGTCACTACGTTCACCACGGTCGTGCCCGCGGGCCCGGCCTTCGCCGCCCCTCCCGACCCGATAACCGGCAGCGCCGCACTCGCGGCGACAACGGTGTCCGAGGACGGATCGTCGATCGAGAGCTTCGAGATCCACGACGCGCGCAACCTCACTCTGCTGGTGCACTCGGCCGCCATGGACGCCGACATCACCGTGGAGGTGCAGCGGCCCGCCGATCCCTCGCGACCGCGACCGGTGCTGTACATGCTCAACGGCGCGGGCGGCGGCCAGGACACCGCGACCTGGAAGCGCAATACCGACGCCACCCAGTTCTTCATGGACAAGAACGTGAATGTGGTGATGCCCATCGGCGGCGCGTTCACCTACTACACGGACTGGCGCAGCGCCGATCCCAAACTGGGCCAGCCCATGTGGAAGACCTTCCTCACCGAGGAACTGCCGCCGCTGGTGGACGCGGCGCTCGACACCGACGGCACGCACGCCATCGCCGGCATGTCCATGTCGGGCACCTCGGTGCTGCAACTGGCCATCGCCGCGCCGGGTCTGTACCGGGCGGTCGCCGCCTACAGCGGGTGCGCGCAGATCTCCGATCCGGTCGGGCAGAAGTTCGCGAACCTGGTGATCACCATCGGCGGCGGCAATCCGGTGAACATGTACGGGCCGATGGACGATCCGGAGTGGGCCGCCAACGACCCCTACGTGCACGCGGAAGCCCTGCGCGGCATGGAGATCTACGTCTCCAATGGCAGCGGCCTGCCCGGCAAGCACGACAATGTGGCCGATGTGCGCAGCCTGGGCCCGGCCGACGGCGGTCTGCCGCAGCAGATCCTGGTGGGCGGCATCCTGGAGGCGGCCAGCGACTGGTGCGCGCGGAATCTGCGGACGCGGCTGCGGGACATGAGCATTCCCGCGACCTTCGACATCACCCAGGCGGGGACGCACTCCTGGGGGTACTGGCAGGACGCGCTGCGCTCCTCGTGGCCGGTGCTCGCCAAGGGCATGGGCCTGCCGGACGAGGAATGGGCGCCCGAGACCGCGCGCTCGGACGGAACCAACTGAGGTACTCCGACGGAACCGATTGAGCCGGACCGGGTTCGGGCCTAGCCCGCGTCGGCGGCGTTGTAGCGCACCAGGTATCCCGCCAGCCGCTCCACATCGGCGTCGTCCCAGTCCTGGAAGCGTTCGGTGAAGGCGGCGGCGCGGCTGCGGGCCGCCGCGCGCGCCACCCGGCGGCCCTCGGCGGTGGCGTGCAGCACCAGGTTGCGGCGGTTCGTCGGATCCACTTCGCGTTCCAGGTAGCCGTCGCGTTCGAGGGCGGCCACCTGGCGGCTGACCGTGGACTTGTCGAGGTGGAAGTGCCCGGCGAGATCGGCGGCCAGGCAGCCGTTCCGCTCGATCACCAGGTCCAGGATGCTGGAGGCCACCAGCGACAGTTCCGGGTGGAGTTCACTGGCCCGGCCGCGGGCGCGGCGGGCGAAGGCGGTGAGCTCGCGCTGTATGACCTCGATCGCATCGGCGCGGCCGGGGAATGCGGATTCACTCTTCATGGTTGTAGACTACAACCTCGCTTGGTTGTATTTACCAACTATTGGAGAAGACTTCATGGCCACCCAACAGATCCGGCACGTCGCCGCGCACCTGCTCACCCCGCTGCTCATGTGCCTCGGCATGGGCCTGGCCTACCTGGGCGCGTTCCACCAGCCCGAGCCCAACCACCTCGCGGTGGCCGTGGTCGGCGACAACGCACAGGTCAAGGTGCTGGCCCAGTCCCTGAAGGACAAGGGCGGCAACGCCCTCGACGTGATCACCGTGCCCACCCGCGGCGACGCCGTCGACAAGCTGCGCCACCGCGAGCTGGCCGGGGCGTACGTGCCCGACCCGAACAAGCCCGAACTGCTGGTCGCCAAGGCCGGATCCGACACCACCGCCATGGCCGCCGAGGCCGTGTTCGGGCAGGTCGCCGGATTGCAGAACACGCCGCTCACCGTCACCGACGTCACCACCCCCAGCTCCGGCGACCCCACCGCGCAGGGCATCTTCTTCCTGCTGGTCGCGCTGAGCATCGGCTCCTACGGCAGCGTGGCCGCCATCAGCGCCGCGGGCGCGGGCCTGCCGCTGTGGCAGCGCGGGATCATCGGTCTGATCACCTCACTGCTGGTGAGCCTGATCGGCCTGGCGCTCGCGGGCCCGGTCTTCCACATCGTCGACCACGATCTGGGCGCGATCTGGGGCATGTCGTGGCTGTACTCGGCGGGCATCCTGAGCATCGGTATCGGCCTGCACACCTTCCTGAAGCGCTGGACCACCCTGGCCATGATGGTGCTGTTCGTGATGCTGAACTTCACCAGCTCCGGCGGCGTCTACAGCCCGTGGCTGCAGAACGACTTCTTCGGCACGCTGCACCGGTTCTGGAACGGCGCGGGATTCGTGGAGGGCGCGCGCAGCCTGCTCTACTTCGACGGCATCGGACTGGGCAGCCGGATGGCGAGCCTGGCGCTATGGCTGGCCGCGGGCGTGGCGCTCATGGCCGCCGCGGGCCTCGCCGAGCAGCGGCAGGCCGCGCCGGAGCACGCCGCGCCCGCGCCCGCCGCGGGCGACGCCGCCGAGGCGGAGATGGAGGAGGCGGTCGGGGTCTAGCGAATACCCCACTGCGACAAGGCGGTCCGGATGCCCACCCGGACCGTCTCCGCGTCGCCCACTCCCCCGCTGATGGTCACGCCGTCGCGGGTCAGCAGCAGCGCGCGGGCGGCGTCCTCGACCTGCGGGTGCCCGGCGGCGCGCAGCCGCTCGGCCATCAGGTCGCGGAACCAGGCGCGGTACTCGTCGACGACCTTGCGCACGGCGTGGTCGGAGTTCGGGAACTCCACGGCGGCATTGAGGAACGGGCAGCCCCGGAACCCCGGGCCGCGGCTGAGCTCACCGAGCCGCTCGAAGATGCCGACGATGGACTCGGAACCCGAACCGGGGATGGCCTCCAAGGTCTCGCGCTGACGGCCGTATTCGCGGACCAGGTAGGCGACGACGAGATCTTCCTTGGTCTTGAAGTGCCGGTAGAAGGTGGCCTTCGCGATCCCGGCCTCGGCGATGATCCGGTCGATGCCGACCGTGTGGATCCCCTCGGCGTAGAACAGCCGGGTCGCAGTGTCCAGCAGGCGCTCGCGGGCTTCGCTCATGGCTTGACCTGCTCTCCTTCTCCCTGATCGGGGCTATGTATTGACGATAGCAGACAGATCTGTCTACCCTGGGGCTCGGACGTGAACAGACAAGTCTGTCTAGGAGATATCAATGCCCGCACTCTTCACCTCATCCGCCACCTCCGTCGGCCGCGAGGGCCGCTCGGTCAGCTCCGACGGCTACCTCGACCTCAAGCTCGCCCAGCCCAAGGAGGCGGGCGGCAGCGGTGACGGCACCAACCCCGAGCAGCTCTTCGCCATGGGCTACTCGGCCTGCTTCGCCGGCGCGCTGCAGGCGGTGGCCCGCAACCAGGGCGTGAAGCTCGGCGACACCTCGGTGACCGCCGACGTCACCCTGAACAAGGACGACGAGACCGGTTTCGGCATCTCCGTGGTGCTGCACGTGGAACTGCCCGCGGAGCTGCAGAACGAGCAGGGCCACGCGCTGGTCGAGGCCGCCCACCAGGTGTGCCCGTACTCCAAGGCCACCCGGGGCAATATCCCCGTGGAACTGGTTGTCGAGTAAGGCGATTCAGAAGAATCGGCGAATGGTGTAGATGTCGAACTCGCTCAGGGGCGTCAGTCCGACGGGCACACCCCAGTTGTACGCGTTCAAGACATTGCCGCCGCCCGCGTAGATCCCTTCGTGGGAGGCGTCATCGTTGAGGATCAGCACATCGCCGGGCTGCAGCGCCCCGAACGGCACCTCGAGGCCGACCTCGGCCTGCTGCCAGGTGGTGCGCGGCAGATTGATGCCGACGCTGCGGAACGCCCACTGCACCAATCCCGAGCAGTCCCAGGCATCCGGACCGGTACCGCCCCACTGGTAGGGCTTGCCGGTCTGGGTGCCGGCCAGCGCCAGCGCGGCCATGGCCCGTGGGCTCGCGATCGGCAATTGCGCCGAGCCGCTGGCACTTCCGGAGAACGATCCGGTTCCACTGCCGGAGGAGGATCCGGACGCGGAGCCCGAGCCTCCCGACCCGGTGTCGGCGTGCGCGACGCCCGCCCACATCGCCCCTGTCATCGCCATCGCGGCCACCGTCGTGGCCAAGGTTCTGAGCCTGCCGAGTCGCTTGCGAGCCATGGGGCGCCCCTTCATCGGTGGTACCGCGGGAACAGCTGTGGACAAGATAGGTTAGCTAGCTGATAGCCGTTCTATCGCACCTGCCACAGCAGCCACAAGGGAACCAGGGCTGGCGTGTCTCGAACCGCTGATGCCTCCCCCAAAGAAACTCCTGGTCAATCGATCCAGACCCCACATAACAAGAAGAG
>NZ_JBHWHH010000018.1:0-61438 GCF_042732555.1 Nocardia sp. NPDC059764 | reverse complement strand
GTCACGTCCCCTGAACTGAAAGTTGCAGTCACCGTGCGTAATCCGAACAACCGCCTCGCACGCACCATCGCCCGGACCGCCCTGATCATGACCTCCGCCACCGCGGTCGCCTTCAGCCTGACCGCCTGCGGCGGCACCGGCGCCGGCGACTCCGGGGACAAGACGGTCACCGTCTACTCCGCCGACGGTGTCGGCGACTGGTACAAGACCCAGTTCGCGAAGTTCAAGGACCAGACCGGCATCGCGGTCAACCTGGTCGAGGCCGGCTCCGCCGAGGTCGTGAGCCGCGTCGACAAGGAGCAGTCCAACCCGCAGGCCGACGTGGTCGTCACGCTGCCGCCGTTCATGCAGAAGGCCGACAAGTCGGGTCTGCTGCAGGCCAGCGGCGTCGACACCGCCGCCGTCGCGGCCACCGACAAGGACGCGAACGGCAAGTGGGTGACGCTGGCGGGCAACTACCTCTGCTTCATCGCCAACCCCTCGGTCGATTCGTCCAAGCTGACCTGGGACGACCTGCTGAAGCCGGAGTACAAGGGCAAGCTGCAGTACTCCACCCCCGGCCAGGCCGGTGACGGCACCGCGGTGCTGATCCTGCTGCAGCAGCTGATGGGCAAGCAGGGCGCCCTGGACTACCTGGGCAAGCTGCAGGCCAACAATGTCGGCCCGTCCTCCTCCACCGGCAAGCTGCAGGCCAAGGTCGACAAGGGCGAGATCCTGGTCGCCAACGGCGATGTGCAGATGAACCTGGCCAATGTGAAGGAGAAGGGCTCGAAGTTCAACGTCTTCTTCCCGGCCGCGGCGGGCGGCAAGCAGTCCACCGTGGCGGTGCCGTACCTGATGGGTCTGGCCAAGGGCGCGCCGCACTCGGACGCGGGCAAGAAGCTGATGACCTTCCTGCTGTCGGCCGACGCGCAGAAGTCGCTGCCGGACTCCTACGCGGTGCCCGCCCGTCAGGAGCTGAAGGACGCCGCGCCGTCCGCCGCCGGCGCGCAGTCGCCCGCGCAGGTGATCAAGAACGTCGAGATCGTGCACCCGGACTGGACCAAGGTCCTCGACGAGCTCGACGCCGACCTGGCGGCCTACACCAAGGCCACCGGTAGCTAACCCAGCCACAGGAGCAGCAGCCATGTCCTCCGCGTTGACGACATCCACGGTGGTCACCGACACCACCGCCGAACCGGCCATCGTGTTCGACCGGGTCGGGGTCACCTACGGCCGCGGTCGCAAATCGACTGTCGCACTGGCCGATTTCAACCTGCGCGTCGCCGCGGGGGAAACGGTGGCGCTGCTCGGGCCCAGCGGCTCCGGCAAGTCCACCGCGCTCAAGGCACTGGCCGGATTCGTCCGGCCCACCTCGGGCGCGGTGCGACTGGCCGGCCGCGACGTCACCGACCTGTCCCCCGCCAAGCGCGGGATCGGGGTGGTGGTGCAGTCCTACGCACTGTTCCCGCACATGCGGGTGCGCGACAATGTGGCCTTCGGGCTGAAGGCACATCGGGCGGCGCGCAACGAGATCGGGGGGCGCGTCACCGAAGCCCTCGACATGGTCGGCATGGGCGGCTACGCCGACCGGCTGCCGCGCGAACTGTCCGGCGGCCAGCAGCAGCGCGTCGCCATCGCGCGCGCCCTGGCCATCCGGCCCAAGGTGCTGCTGCTCGACGAGCCGCTCGCCGCCCTGGACGCCCAGCTGCGGCAGAACATGCTGGGCGAACTCCAGCAGCTGCGACAAGCGTTGCCCGACACGGCGATGCTGTACGTCACCCACGACCAGTCCGAGGCGCTCGCGCTGGCCGACCGCATCGCGGTCATGCGTGACGCCCGGCTGGTCGACATCGACACCGCCCACAACCTGTGGCAGCGGCCCGCGACCGAGTTCACCGCCTCCTTCCTCGGCGGCGCGAACCTGATCGCCTGCGAGGTCAAGCACATCTCCGGCACCGCGGCCCTGGTGACCGCCGGGGAGCACACGCTGCGCGCCGACGCCCCGCCGCCCGGCATCGGCCGCCCCGACTGGGTCCCGAACGCCGAAGCCCAGCTCTGCGTCCGCCCCCACACCGTCCGCATCGTCCCGCTCACCGAACGAGACGCGTTGCGCGCCACCGTGATCACCAGTGTCTGGAAGGGCGCCTCGACCCGGCTGCACCTCGATGTCGCGGGCCTGCCCACCGAACTCGCCGCCGACGTCCTCGGCCACACCGACATCGCCCCCGGCGACCACGTCGGCGTCCGCTTCGCCGACCCGGCGGGCGTACTCATCCCGCCGGGCATCGGCACCGCCGCGGCCGCCGACTCCCCCGAGGTGCGAGCATGACCGCGACCTCGCTGCCCTGCCGCACACCCGGCGAATTCGCCGAGGCCGCACCGGTATCCACACCGTTGAATCGGGACCGGCGAGCATCATCCTTCCGACGTCGCACGCCGACCACCGATGTGTGGTCGGAACTCTTCGCCGGCGTGGCCGCCGCCCGGGACAGGAGAGCGTCGTGACGGCCTTGCTCGAATCCCCCTCCGCGGCCGACGCTCCCGAACAGCATCGGCCCGCCCGATCCTGGCGGCCGGTGTGGTGGACGCTGCCGCCGGTGCTCATCGTGCTGCTGATCGCGGTGTACCCGATCGTGCGGGTGCTGCTCGAGTCGACCGAGACCGCGTCCGGGCGCGGGGTCGGGACCTGGTCGAAGGTGCTGGCCGAGGAGTCCTTCCGGAATGCGTTGTGGCGCACCGTCACCATCGCGGTCAGCTCGACCGCGGGGTGCGTAGCGCTGGGGACGTTCCTGGCGATCGTGCTGGCGTTCGTGCCGTTTCCCGGATCGCAGGTGGTGGGGCGGCTCATCGATTCGGTGCTGACACTGCCGTCGTTCCTGGTGACGCTGGCGTTCACCTTCCTGTACGGGACGGCGGGCGCGGTGAACGCGTTGATCAACCAGATCACCGGCGGCACGAAGCCGGCGCTGGACTTCCTGAGCACGCCGTGGGGCGTGATCCTGGCCGAGGTCACCTTCTTCACGCCGTTCGTGGTGCGCCCGCTGCTCGCGGCGTTCGCCCAATTGCCCAGGGAGCAACTGGATGTGGCGTCCAGCCTCGGGGCCTCGCCGTGGCGGGTGCTGCGGCAGGTGGTGCTGCCCGAGGCGTGGCCCGCGCTGGCGGCGGGCGGCAGCCTGGTGCTGCTGCTGACGCTCAACGAATTCGGCATCGTGCTGTTCACCGGCGCCAAGGGCGTGATCACGCTGCCCGCGCTGATCTACACCCGCGGCATCGTCACGTTCGACCTGCCCGGCGCGGCCGTGCTGGCCTCGGTGCAGGTGCTGCTGTCGCTGAGCCTGTACCTCGGATACCGACTGCTGTTCGCGCGCCTCACCGGCGCGCGCAAGGAGAGCTGACCCATGCTGGTGTGGACGCGACGCGGGCGGGCCGCGGTGCTCGCGGTCTTCGGGATCGTCGTCACGGTGGTGTTCGTCGCGCCCATCGCGACCGTGGTGGCCGCGGCGCTGGCCGGGCACTGGACCGGGCCGCTGCCCTCGGATCTCGGCTTCGCCAACTTCGATCGGGCACTGTCCGGCGAGGAGTCCGCCAGCCTGTCCGTCAGCCTGCAGACCGCGCTGCTGGCGAGCCTGTTCTCGCTGATCCTCGGCACCTGGGCGGCACTGGCCGCGATGGAAGCCCCGGCGTGGCTGCGGCGGCTCACCGACGCGGTGTTCCACGTACCGGTCGCGGTGCCGTCGGTGGCGATCGGGCTCGGGGTGCTCATCACCTTCAACGAGCGCCCGCTGCTGCTGGGCGGCACCAAGTGGATCGTCATCCTGGCCCACACCGTGCTGGTGCTGGCGTACGCGTTCAGCGGCGTCTCCGCCGCCCTGGACCGGCTCGATCCGGGCTACCGGCAGGCCGCCGAATCCCTCGGCGCGGGACCGGTGCGCGTCCTGCTGCGCATCACGCTGCCGCTGCTGCTGCCCGCCCTCGGGGCCGCGGCCGGCCTGGCCATCGCCCTGTCCATGGGCGAACTCGGCGCCACCATCATGGTGTACCCGGCCACCTGGAAGACCCTGCCGGTGAGCATCTTCGCGGCCACCGACCGCGGCGCGGTCTTCGACGCCGCCGCCAGCACCACCCTGCTGGTCCTCGTCACCCTCATCGCCCTGGTACTGCTGGGCCGCGTGAAAGGACGTGCGGCGCTGCGCTGAACGGCGCGGCCGCACCCACACCGCTGACCGGGTCGTGAGGGGACGGTCAGCGGTGTCTTGCGTCGAGGCCCGGGCGTGGCGACGCCCGGGCCGGTAAACTCGCCTGGAACTCATGTATCGGGCGGGGGCTGTTCGATGGTGGTTGTCACCGGTCTGTCCGGCGAGTCCTACGACGTCGACGGCGAACCCTTCTATGTCGCGGGCGCGCGCTCGGTGCTGTACCTCTGCCGGGATCCACGCGGGCAGCAGCGGCTCGACAAGCTCTACCGGACACCGGTCACCGCACCGGACGCGATCGAATGGGCCCGGCAGGCCATGCTTTTCGGGCGGCAGACCGTGCTCGCCGCCGCCACGGGCGGAGCGGCCGAGGCGGTGAACTGGCCGATCGACCTCGTCCAGCACGACGCGGCGCTGATCGGCGCGATCCTGCCGCTGATCCCGATGGACTATCTGCAACCCGACGGCAGGCCGCGCACCCTGGATCACCTGTGGGCCGCGCCGGGGCAGACCACGCCGTATCTCCGTGCGGGACTGGCGGTTCGGCTGTGCGAGGTCGTGCGGGTGCTCGAGGAACGGCAACTGATCCACGGGGATCTCTCGGGCAAGAACGTGCTGTGGCAGCCCGCCGCGCCGCTGGTCTACCTCATCGACACCGCCGGGCTGATGCCCGCTGACCGGGCGCACGATCGGTACAAGGATCGGTACGACCTGGCGGCGCTGCTGTACCGGATCCTGTTGCCCGACAGCGCGGGTCCGCCCGGCGCGCCATGGCAGCCGGGTGGCGTGCCGGCCGATCTCGATCCGCGGGTGCGGGCGCTGTTCGACCGGGCCTTCGGCAATGGCGGGTTCGGACCCGAGGCGCGGCCGTCCGCGCAGGAGTGGGCCGACACGCTGCGGGCGGTGTACCTGGCGCAGGCGGGTTTCGGCTCGCCGACGGCGCCATTGCCGCCGACCCACACCTCACCGACCGGTTGGTCCGCGCCGCAGCCGCTGGTGACGTATCAAGGTGCACCCCAGCCGAATTCGACCAATACCGCGCTCGCGGTGATCCTCGGCATCCTGCTGGTGGTCCTCGTCATCGCCATCGGCGTGGGCGTGGTCGTGCTCTCCGGCGACGACAAGACCACCGACGACGCCAAGGGCTCGAGCATCACCACCACCGCACCGACGACGACCACCACCACCGCACCGTCCACCTCCGGCACCTCCGAGGTCGACAAGGCCACCCTCAACCAGCAGGGCACCGACAAGACCCCGTTCACCGCCGACGCCCTGCTCCCGTCGAGCTTCACCGACAGCAAGGGTGTGGTGTTCACCCGCCGCTCCTCCGGCGTGAAGGACTGCATCGCGAGCAATATGTCGCAGAACGTGAAGACCGCGCTGCAGGCCAACAAGTGCGTCCAGATGGTGACCGGCACCTACATCGACAAGTCCGACAAGCTCATGACCTCGCTGGAGGTGTTCGCCTTCCCCTCCAGCACCGAGGCCGAGGCCATCTACACCAGCCTTAAGGGCCAGAAGCAGACCTGGGACGTGTGGTGCCCCACGCAGGGCATCGGCGCCAGCGTCTGCCAGTCCGACCTCGATACCCTGTGGGCGGCAACCTATTCCAGCTGGGGCCGCTGGCAGTACCGGTACCTGTACGAGGCGTACTCGCTGTCGATCGACCTGAAGGTCGACACCTCGCTGCAGCCCAGTCTGGACGCGCCCTCGCGCACCATCCTGCAACTGGTAGGACCCGACAACTACTGGAAACCGCGCTGAACCAACCGCTTTCGATCGATCGGGGTGCGGGTCAGAGACCCGCGGCGGCGGTCAGGAGGGCGCGGGAATGGGTGTCGTCGGTGGCGCGGATGAGGCCCGCGGCGAGCAGATAGGCCGCGGCCATGTCCTCGGCGGAGCTCCGCAGCGCGGTGAGCGTGCCGGTGAGGTCGCGGCCCTTGCGTTCGAAGCCGCGCCGCAATTGCCGGGCGGAGGTGAAGTCGCCGAAGCCACCGAGGGTGTGGACACGGTGGCTGCGGTCGATTTGCGGATCCAGCATGGCCGCGAACCGCAGGAAGGTTGCGGCGCAGTGGCGCGCGGTGGCGACGTCCAGCCGGAAGTCGCCGGTGCGGGCCCGTCGATACAGGTCGGTGGCGGTACCCTCGCCCGGATTCATGTCGAACTCCCCCTCAGAGTGCGGAACGCCGTATTTCACTCGCACGGTCGTGAATTCGAGTCTCTGTGAATGAAAGACTGCACGAATAAAACACCGGACGGTTGGTTCTAAAAGCTTCGCGCGAAATTCAGGGCGGGCGTGCCGCGCCAGTCGACCACGCGGCACGCCGGGCGGGGCGCCCCGTTGCGCCCGCCGTCTACGGGCGGGACGAATCAACGATTCAGCGGCAATACATCAATTATGTCAAGGCATTCGGAATCACTGTTCCGGTAAGCGGCGGCGGCCACCGGCCACGTCGAATACGAGATCAGTGTAGCCGTCAACCAGTTCGGCCAGGTGGTACCAGTGTTTATGGGTGTTATCACTGGAGGCGCCCTCGTGATCGATCACCTGGTTGGCTTCGACCCAGCTCCGGGCCATGCGGTCCACCACGGCACCCAGGCTCTCGGTGTGCATGGTGGCGCCGTTGCGGTGCTGCGGCAGTTCCTGCTCCACCCAATCGTTGATATCGTCAACGAGTTCGCCGCGGCGGCAATCGATCTCGCTGACCATCATGGGATCCCGTACCTGGGCACGACGTTCGTGCAGTTCGGCGAGTGCGTGCGCGGACCGCAGCAGTACTCGATCTTGAAATCGCCTCCCTTGGAACGCACACAGCAATTGCGGAGCGGTCGGCAGAACGCCGGCTATCGACATGGTCATCGAGACTCCCTATACGCACCCGACAGCATCACTAATCGCACCAACATGATTGGTCTCCGGATTCAGCTATACCGGTCATCGGATCGGTTGTTCACGAATAGGCTAGCTGGATCATGCTCTTACAAATGCAAGAACGCAATACTGCGTTCTAGCAAGTGCGCCAAGGGAAAGGGTCGTCATGGCAGGCAAGCGCACCGTGCTCACTGTCCGTTTGCGGAGGCTCGCCGCGATGCTCCACGAGATGCGGGAGAGCGCCGGGCTCAGCAAAGAAGTGGTCAGCGCCAAGACCGGCATCAACGTCACCACGCTGTACCGGATCGAGACCGCCCAGGCCAGGCCGCAGCGCCGCACCCTGACGGCCATGCTGGACCTCTACGGCATCGGCGAACCCGGGCGTTCAGATGCCTTGCAGTTGCTGGTCGACGCGTTACGCCCCGGCATGGCAAGGTCTTTCGAGGACGCGGTGTCGGAGGTCTACGGCGCGTACATCAACTTCGAGGCCGAGGCGCTCTCGGCGCGGTTCTTCCAGTCCACCTACGTCCCCGGCCTGCTGCAGACCGAGGCGTACGCCAGCGCGGTCTACCAGACCACCATGCCCAAGGTGTCGGATCAGGTTATCGAGCAACGGATTCGGGCTCGGCAGGAGCGCTCCAAGGTGCTCACCAAGGACAACCCGCTGGAGTTGTGGGTGGTGCTCGACGAGGCCGTCATCCGCCGCATGGTCGGCGGGCCCGAGGTGATGAACCAACAGTTCAGTCAGCTGCTCGACCACACCAACAAGCGGAACGTGATCCTGCAGATCCTGCCCTTCGACGCCGGCGCGCACCCGGGCATGCTGGGCTCCTTCACCCTGCTCGACTTCCCCGACCCCGCCGACCCGGAGCTGGTGTACGTGGAGGGGATCGCCAGCGACGAGCTGATCGAGGGCCACCCGGAGGTGCGCCGCTACGGGGTGATGTTCGACCAGCTCCGGGCGATGGCGCTGAGCCCGCGCGACTCGATCGCCATGATCTCGGAGACGATGGACGCCCTGAACGGCTGATCTTCCACCCACCCCAGGGTGGGACAACACGCACCCTCGGAGCGGATTCCGGCAGCACTGTGGTCGCTACCGGCGGCGGCTCACGGCGGCGAAAGTGGATACATACCGAACGCCACCGCAAGCGGCCCCTCCGAGAGGATGATGTTCATGTGCAAGACGGTCGAATCGCCCGCGGCTCCCACGGCCATCGCGGTGACCACCGCCGACTGCGACCTGAGCTACGCCGAACTGGATCGCTGGAGCAACCGGGTGGCGCGCATGCTGCTGGGTCTCGGGGTCCACCCCGGGGCCAAGATCGTGATCGCGGAGACGCCGCGAGTCGAGGCCGTGGTCTCCCGCCTGGCCATCGAGAAGACCGGCGCCATCCCCGTCCCGGTGTCCACCGAGTCCACCGTGGCCCGCGCCGACTTCGGCATCACCACCAAGGCCGGGCTGGATCTGGTCACCGACCGGAGCCGCTGGTTGGTGCTCGATGACCGCAGCACGCTGGTGCAGTACCTCACCGGCTCGGACGCCCCGCTCAGCGAGGCCGAACTGAACCTAGCGCGGAAGGCCTCCTGACCGCGCAAGCCGCCGCAGCCCGCAGAAGGTTTCCGCAGTATGGCTTTCAGCAGTCCCCTGCCCTCCACCCCTGACACCTCGGCGGCCTTCGCCCTCTCCGCCGCACAACGCGGCATCTGGTTCGCCCAGCAGCTGGCCGGCGATACCCCCGTCTCGATCGCCCAGTACGTGGAGCTGACCGGGCCGATCGACGCCGAACTGCTGGCCGACGCCGCACGCCGGGCCGGACGCGAGTTCGGCACCGGCTACCTGCGGCTGATCGAGATCGACGAACTGCCGTGGCAGCTGGTCGACACCACCCTCGACGACGCCGTCCGGACCGTGGACTGCAGCGGCGCGCCCGACCCGCGCGCCGCCGCCCAGGAGTGGATGCGCGCCGAGTACACCGCGCCCCTGGACCTGACCCGCGACCGCCTGTGCACCATGGTGATGCTGCGGCTGGGCGAGGACAGCTGGTACTGGTACTCGCGGTTCCACCACATCCTGCTCGACGGCGTCGGCGCGCTCACCATGCTGCAGCGCACCTCGGAGATCTACAACGCCACCGTCACCGGGCAGGAGGTCCCGGCCGGCAAGGCCGAACCGTTGCAACGCATCGTGGAAGCCGATGCGGCCTACCGGAATTCGGACAAGCTGCAGGCCGACCGCGACTACTGGCGCGAGCACCTGGCGGGGATGCCGGAGCCCGCGCTGCTCGGGCGGCGCACCGGCGCGGTCGACGCCCACCCCCGATTGCTGAGCGGCGCGCTGCCCGAAGACACGGCGGCCCTGCTGGATTCGCTGACCGCCGCGCAGTCCACCAGTCCGGCGCCGGTGGTGGTGGCCGCCTTCGCCGCCTACGTGGGAGCCATGACCGGGGCGGGTGAGATCGTGCTGAGCCTGCCGGTGTCCGGCCGCACCACCGCCACGCTGCGCAGATCCGGCGGCATGGTCGCCAATGTGGTGCCGTTGCGGCTGCCGCTGTCCCCCACCGCCACCGTCGGCGACCTGCTGCGCGCCACCCAGGGTGAGCTGACCGCGGCGCTGCGCCGCCAGCGGTACCGGCAGGAGGACATCTTCCGCGACCTGGGCTGGGCCATGGACGAGGTCGCCGGATTCGGGCCGACCGTCAACCTCATGCTGGCCGACACCCGCATCCGCTTCAGCACCGCTGATTCCGGCGAATCCGGCGGGGTGACCGGACAGCTGCACGTGCTGACCTCGGGCATGATCGACGACCTGTTCGTCAACGTGTACCCGGGCACCGGCGGCGAACCCACCCACATCGACTTCCAGGCCAATCCCAACCGCTACGACGAACCCGAACTCGCGGCGCTGCACGCCCGGTTCCTGGACTTCCTGCACCGTTTCCTGGCGGGCGGCGTCGAACAGTCGCTGACCGCGGTGACCGCGCTGTCGGAGGCCGAACGCGCCGCGCTGGCCCCCGCGCGCGGCCGCGACGGCAGCCGGCCCCACACCCTGCCGGAGATCCTGGCGGCGGGCGCGGCGAAGGCCCCCTCGGCCATCGCGCTGCGTGTGGACGGCACCGCCTTCACCTATCGCGAGCTCACCGAGTACGCCCACCGGCTGGCCCGGGTGCTGATCGCCGCGGGCGCGGGACCCGAACGCGCCGTGGCGATCTCGATTCCCCGCTCCGCCGAGTCGGTGCTGGCCATGTGGGCGGTCGCCGCGACCGGCGCGGCGTTCGTGCCCATCGATCCCGGCTATCCGATCGACCGGATCGAGCACATGCTCACCGACAGCGGCGTGGTCGCCGGTGTCACCGTGGCGGGCTCGCGGGCCGCGCTGCCGGACCGGGTGCGGTGGCTGGTCCTCGACGATCCGGAGACCGAGAAGACCATCACCGCAACCGATTCCGCGCCGATCACCGATGCCGACCGGTCCGCGCCGGTGCGCCTGGACCAGGTCGCGTACCTCATCTACACCTCCGGCTCGACCGGTCTGCCCAAGGGTGTCGCGGTCACCCATCGCGGTCTGACGAATCTGGCGACCGGGTCCGGGGCGGCGTTCGGGGTCGGCGCCGACGCCGTGGTGGCGCACGCGGTCTCCCCCAGCTTCGACATCTCGGTGGAGGAGCTGCTGGTCGCGTTCGCGGTCGGCGCGACGGTGGGCGTGGTGCCCCCGGCCGCCTACGCCGGCGACGACCTGGCGCGGGTGCTGCGCAGGCTCGAGGTCACGCACCTGAATGTGACTCCGGCGGTGGCGAATTCGCTGGAACCGCAGACCCTGCCACGGCTGCGGACCGTGGTGGTGGGCGGCGACTCCTGTCCGCCGGAGCTGCCGGTGCGGTGGGCCGGGAGGTGCGTCATCAACGGATACGGGCCGACCGAGGCGACCGTCACCGCCACCCTCAGCGCGCCGCTGACGCCGGGCGAGGCGATCACCATCGGCGGGCCGTCGCGCGGAGTGGGGGCGCTGGTCCTCGACCCGTGGCTGCGGCCGGTGCCGCCCGGGGTGGTCGGCGAACTGTATTTGAGCGGTGCGGGTCTGGCGCGCGGCTACCACCAGCGCATCGGGCTCAGCGCCGGGCGGTTCGTGGCCAGCCCCGTCGATCCGGGCGCGCGGATCTATCGCACCGGCGACCTGGTGCGCTGGCGGCGGCGGTCCGGCCGCTGGGAGCTGGAGTACCTGGGCCGCGGCGACACCCAGGTGAAAGTGCGCGGTTTCCGCATCGAACTCGGCGAGGTGGACGCGGCCGTGGCCCGGCACCCGGGCGTCGAGATGGCGGTCACGATCGGCGCGACCACGCCCGGCGGGGCGACCGCGCTGGTGTCCTACGTGCTCGCGGCCGACTCGGTGGTCGCGCCCGAGGACGTGAAAACCACCGTCGCCCAGCAGCTTCCGGCGCACATGGTGCCGTCGGTGGTGATGGTGCTGCACACCCTGCCGCTGACCCCCGCGGGCAAGGTGGACCGGCGGGCACTGCCCGCGCCCGACTTCGGATCCGGGCCGCGGGCCGGACGCGCACCCTCGACCGACGCCGAACGGGCGCTGGCCACGGTGTTCGAATCCGTACTGGGTGTGGAATCGGTGTCGGCCGACGACAATTTCTTCGCCCTCGGCGGCGACAGCATCGTGGCCATCCAGTTGGTGGCGCGCGCCAAGGCCGCCGGGCTGGGGCTGCGGGCCCGGGATGTGTTCGAGCACAAGACCGTCGCCGCGCTGGCCGCCGTCGCCACCGCCGTGACCGCGCCGGTCATCGAGGAGCTGCCCGGTGGGGCGGTGGGCCCGGTGACGCTCACCCCGATCGTGCACGACATGCTCGAGCACGGCGACACCTGGCCGAGATTCGCACAGGCGGTGCTGATTCCGCTGCCGCACGACATCGATCGATCCGCCCTCACCACAGCCGTCCAGGCCCTGATCGACCGCCACGACCTGCTGCGCAGCACCCTCACCCACGAGCCCGGCACCGGCGAGCACCCCTGGGTGTGGCGGGTCGGCGAGCCCGGCGTGGTGGAGGCCGGAGCCCTCATCGACGCCGTCACCGCCGAACCCGACAGCGACGGCGAGGACGAATTGCAGCGCGCCGCCGACCTGCTCGACCCCTCGGCCGGGGTGGTGGCCCGGTTCGTGTTCATCGACCGCGGCGAGGCCCTGCCCCTGCTGTGGGTGGTGCTGCACCACCTCGTCACCGACGGCGTCTCGTGGCGCATCCTGCTGCCGGACCTGGCCACCGCCTGGGCGGGCGGCGCCCTCGCACCCGTCGGCACCTCCTTCCGGCGCTGGGCGCACGGGCAGTCGGAACAGGCCCCGGCCCGCGCCACCGAACTCCCCTTCTGGCGTGAGGTCCTCACCGCGCCGGACCCGCGGCTGGGCACCCGCGCCCTGGATCCCGAGCTCGACACCGTGGCCACCATGGGTCAGCTGCGCACCGTCATCGACCCCGATACCGCCACGGCCGCACAGGAACTCATCCCGGCGCGGTTCCACTGCGGACTCGAGGACGCGTTGCTGACCGCACTCGCGCTGGCGTCGAGTCAGCTGCGGCAGACACGGCGGACCCTGCTCACCGTCGAGGGTCACGGCCGCGAGGAAGCGGTGCTGCCGGGCGCGGACATCTCCCGCACCATCGGCTGGTTCACCAGTGTGTTCCCCGTCGCGCTGGATCTCGGCGAACTCGATCTCGACGACGCCTTCCACGGCGGGCCCGCGGCGGGCACGGCGCTCAAGGCGGTCAAGGAACAACTGCGGGCCATCCCCGACAAGGGCGTCGGCTTCGGCATGCTGCGCTGGCTCGACGCCGCGACCGCGGCCGACCTCGAGGGCACGCCCACGCCGCAGATCAGCTTCAACTATCTCGGTCGCACCGGCGCGGGCGTGGAGCATCCCGGCGGCGCGGAAACGCCGTGGGTGCCGGTCCGATTCGCCGCCACCCAGGACGACGCCGCGCCGCTGGCCGCCGTCATCGACATCAATGCCTTCCACACCGCCGCCGGCCTCGAGGTGACCTGGGCCTACGCGTCGCGGGTGCTGTCCGCCGAACAGGTGGAGGAGTTGGCGCGGCTGTGGGGACTGGCGGTGACCGCGCTGGTCACCCACGCCCGGCACGCCGGGGCGGGCGGGCACACGCCCTCGGACTTCCCGCTGGTGGCCGTCGAGCAGGCGCAGATCGACGCCTGGGAACGCGAATATCCGGACCTCACCGAGGTCTGGCCGCTGTCGCCGTTGCAGTACGGCCTGCTCTTCCACGCCCGCTACGACACCGACACCGCCGACGGCTACACCGTGCAGACCCAGCTGAATCTGGCCGGGCGCGTCGACTCCGGGCGGCTGCGCACCGCGGCGGCGGCTCTGCTGGACCGGCACGAGGTGCTGCGCGTCGCCTACGTCGAGACGCCGGACGGGCCCCGGCAGCTGGTGCTCGGCCAGGCCGAGATCCCTTGGCAGGAAATCGATCTCACCGGCATCGCCGAGCCCGCCGAGCGGCAGCGGGAACTGGCCCGCCTGATCGCCGTGGACGCGGGCACCCGCTTCGACCTCGCCCGGCCGCCGCTGCTGCGCTTCCGCCTGATCCGCACCGACGCCGAGGCGTACACGCTGCTGATGACCAATCACCATCTGGCGCTGGACGGCTGGTCCACGCCGCTGGTGGTGCGCGAACTCCTCGCGGGCTATCTGGCCGCGGTCACCGGGCACGAGATCCCGCAGACCCCCGCCCACTCCTATCGCGAATTCCTGACCTGGATCGGCGAACAGGACGACGCCGCCTCGCTGGCCGCCTGGACCGAGGCGCTGGCCGGGGTCGACTCCCCCACCCGGGCCATCCCCACGCTGGCGGGCATCACCTCCGCCGAATCCGGCATGGTCTCCGCCGATTTCGGCACCGCGAAACTCGAACAGCTCACCGAGACCGTGCGCGCCGCCGGGGCCACGGTGAACACCGCGGTGCAGGCCGGGTGGGCGCTGCTGCTGGCCATGCTCACCGGGCGCACCGACGTGGTCTTCGGCGGCACCGTCTCGGGACGCCCGCCGCAGCTCAACGGCGTCGAAGAGATGGTGGGGCTGTTCATCAACACCCTGCCGGTGCGGGTGCGGCTGGATCCCGGTGAGCGCGTGGGCGATCTGCTGGCGCGGGTGCAGACCGAGCAGGCGCGGCTGCTGGACCATCAGCACGTCGGGCTGGCCGCCATCCACCGGGCGGTCGGGCTGCCGGAGTTGTTCGACACCCTCACCGTGTTCGAGTCCTACCCCATCGACCGCGAAACCCTTTCGCGGGCACTGGATATCGCGGGCATGCGAATCCTCGACGTGTCCGGCACCGACGCCACCCCCTACCCCCTGAACCTCATGGTGATCCCGCAGCGCGCCGCCGACGGTAGCGAAAGCCTGCGCATCACCGTCAAATTCATGGCCGACGAACTGCCCGAGACGGCCGCGCGGCGACTGCTCGACCGGTTCCTGCTGCTGCTCGACCAGATCGCCGAACACCCCGAACGCCGCACCGCGCGGCTGCAGCACTGCGACCCGCTGGAGCGGGCGCAGCTGGTGCCGGTCCGCGGCGGCACGCCCACGCCGCTGCGCACCCTGCCCGACATCCTCGCCGCGGGTGCGCGCGCCAACCCCGAGGGCGTCGCGATCAGCTCCGGCACCGTGACCATGACCTACCGCGACCTCGACGCCTGGTCCAACCGGTTCGCGCGAGTCCTGTTGCGGCGCGGGGTCGGTCGCGAGACCTTCGTGGTACTCGCTCTGACCCGATCGGTGGAATCGGTGGTCGCGGTGTGGGCGCTGGCCAAGACCGGCGCGGCGTTCCTGCCGCTGGACCCCAACTATCCGGTCGAACGCATCGAGCACATCCTCACCGACTCGCGCGCACCCATCGGCGTCACCGTGTGCTCGGTCGGCGAGACCCTGCCCGGCAGCATCGACTGGCTGCTGCTCGACGACCTCAACACCATCCGGCGCGTCATGACCGTCTCCGACGCGCACATCACCGACGACGAACGCGGCGGGCCCATCAACCTCGCCCAGACCGCGTACCTCATCTACACCTCCGGCTCCACCGGCAAACCGAAAGCCGTACTGCTCAGCCACCGCGGACTCGCCAATCTCGTGGCCTCCCAGCAGAGTCTGCTCGACCTCGACGGGAACTCCAGCACCCTGCAGGTGGCCTCGCCCAGCTTCGACGCCTCGGTGCACGAACTGCTCATGGCGCACGGCGCGGGCGGGCGGCTGGTCATCTCGCCGCCCGACGTCTACGGCGGCGACGCCCTCGAGGAACTGCTGCGCACCGAAGGGGTCACGCACGCGGTCATCACGCCGTCGGTGCTGGCCACCATGAACCCCGCCGGACTCGACGACCTGACCTGCCTGTCGGTCGCCGGTGAGGCCGCCGGACCCGAACTGGTCGCGGCCTGGTCGGCCGGGCGGCGCATGGTGAACCTGTACGGGCCCACCGAATTCAGCGTGTGGGCGACTGGGCCCGGCGAACTGCGGCCCGGCGAACAGATCACCATCGGCGCCCCCGTGCGCGGCGCGGCCACCCTGGTGCTCGACAGCTGGCTGCGGCCGGTGCCGCTCGGCGTGACCGGCGAACTGTATCTGGCCGGACCGGCGCTGGCCCGCGGCTACTTCAACCGGTTCGGGCTCACCGCGGCCCGCTTCGTCGCCAACCCCTTCACCGCGCCCGGCGCGCGCATGTACCGCACCGGCGACATGGTGCGCTGGGTGGAGGTCAAGACCGGCGACGGCACCCAGCTGGAACTGGAATACCTGGGGCGCAGCGACTTCCAGGTCAAGATCCGCGGCCTGCGCATCGAACTCGGCGAGATCGACGCCGTGCTGGCCGCCGACGAACAGGTCGACTACGCCGCCACCCTCGGCTGCCCGGGACCCGGCGGGCAGACCGTCCTGGTCTCCTATGTGGTCGCCGCCCCCGGACAGCGGCTCGACACCGAACTGCTGCGCACCCGCATCGCCGCGGCGCTGCCCGGCTACATGGTGCCCAGTTACCTCATCGAACTCGACGACGTGCCGCTCACGCCCGTCGGCAAACTGGACCGGAACGCGCTGCCCGCACCGGATTTCACGACCCTCGACCAGCGGTACCTCGCACCGCGCAGCGCCATCGAGACCGCCGTGGCCCAGGTGTTCGCCGATGTCCTCGAGGCCGACGAGGTCAGCATCGACCGGTCCTTCTTCGAACTGGGCGGCAACTCCCTCACCGCCACCCGCGTGGTGGCCCGGGTCAACGCCGCCCTCGGTGCGACCGTCGCGCTGCGCGACCTGTTCGACGCGCCGACCGTCGCGCAGCTGTCCGCGCGCATCGTGCCCGGCGCGGAACTGCCGGGCCTGCCGACCCTGGCCCCGCGCATCCGACCGGACCGGATCCCGTTGTCCCCGGCCCAGCAACGCATGTGGGTGCTCAACCGGCTCGACCCGAACTCCGCCGCCTACAACATCACCGCCGCGCTGCGCCTGCGCTCCGCCTCCCCGCGCTTCGGCGACCTCGACGTCGACGCGCTGCGCCGCGCGGTCGCCGACGTGGTGACCCGGCACGAATCGCTGCGCACCATCTATCCCGCCGACGCCGACGGCCCCCGCCAAGTGGTGCTCAGCGCCGACGCCGCGGCCCCCGAGATCAGCTTCGCCGACACCGACGACGGCCCCGACCTGCACGCCGCCATCGCCGAGAACACCGGGACCGGTTTCGATCTCACCCGCGAAGCCCCACTGCGCGTGCACGTCCTGCGCCTCACCCCACGGCCCGACGAACCCTCCGAACACGTGGTGGTGCTGGTGGTCCACCACATCAGCGCGGACGGGGCCTCCATGGCGCCGCTCGCCACCGACCTCGTCACCGCCTACCTGGCCCGCACCCACGGCGCGGAACCCGAACGGCCGCCGCTGCCGGTGCAGTACGCCGACTACTCGATCTGGCAACGCGAACTACTCGGCGACGAGAACGATCCCGAATCCCGTGCCGCACACCAGGTCCGGTTCTGGAGGGAGCGGCTCGCCGCGACACCGGACGTGCTGGAGCTGCCCACCGACCGGCCGCGGCCCGCGGTGCAGAGCCTGCACAGCCGCGACCTCGAATTCCGCATCGACGCCGGAACCCACGAGGCGCTCACCGCCTTGGCGGCGGCCACCGACACCAGCCTGTTCATGGTGTTGCACGCCTCGCTGGCGGTGCTGCTGTCACGACTGGCCGGAACCCCGGACGTGCTCATCGGCACCGCGGTGGCGGGACGCGGCGAGGCCGCCCTCGACGACCTGGTCGGCATGTTCGTCAACACCCTCGCGCTGCGCACCCCGGTCGACCCGGCACTGGGATTCCGGGACTTCCTGGCGCAGGTCCGGACCGCCGACCTCGACGCCTTCGCGCACGGCGACGTGCCCTTCGAACGACTCGTGCAGGTCCTGGACCCGCCGCGATCCACGGCCCAGCACCCGCTGTTCCAGGTCTCGCTGTCGCTGCAGAATTTCCAACCGCCGACCGTGGAATTCCCGGGCCTGCGGGTCGAGGTCGAACCCATCGAACGCGACGCCTCCCAGTTCGACCTGACCTTCGACCTGCGCGCCCCACTGCCCGGCTACGACGAATCCGGGCTCGACGGCACCCTCACCTTCGCCACCGACCTGTTCGACGAGACCACCGCCTCGCGGCTGGTCACCCGGTGGCGGCGCGTCCTCACCGCCGTCACCGCCGACCCGGACATCCGGCTCTCCGACATCGAACTGCTCGACCTCGCCGAACGCGCCGCCCTGGTCCCGGTGCGCGGGCCCCGGACCAGCGGAATCACCACCCTGGCCGAGGTTTTCCGGGCCGCCGCCACCGCGCACCGACTGTGCCCGGCCGTCATCGCCGACGGGCGCGCGGTGTCCTACCGCGAACTCGACACCGCCTCGCAGCGGCTGGCCATGCAGCTCGCCGCCGCCGGGGCCGGATCGGAAGCCGTGGTGGCGCTGGCCCTCTCGCGCGGCGCGGAACTCATCACCGCGATCTGGGCGTGCGCCAAGGCCGGGGCCGCGTTCCTGCCCATCGACCCGCGCCACCCCCTCGACCGCATCGACCACATGCTCGCCGACTCGGGCGCGGTGCTCGGCCTCACCACCAGCGCGCACCGGGAGTCGCTGCCCGACCGGATCGGCTGGCTGGTACTCGACGACCCGGCCGCCTCCAGCGTGCGAATCCCGCTCGGCGGCGGGCGGGTTCGCGCCATGCGCAGCTACCCGGACCAGCCCGCGTGGCTGATCTACACCTCCGGGTCGACCGGCACACCCAAGGGCGTGTCCGTATCGCATCGCGGCATCGCCGATCTGGTGCGCGCCCAGCGGGAACTGCTGGCGCTGGGCGAGCACTGCCGTGTCCTCCAGGTCGCCTCACCGAGTTTCGATGCCTCCGTCTTCGAGGCGCTCATGGCCTTCGGCTCCGGCGGCACCGCCATCGTGGCCCCGCCCGACGTTTTCGGCGGCGAACCGCTCACCGAACTCATCGCCACCCAAGGGGTCACACACCTGGTCATCACACCGTCGGCGCTGGCGACCCTCGACCCGGACGCGGTGTCCAGCGTGCGGGTGCTGGCCGTGGCGGGCGAGGCCATCGGACCCGACCTGGTGGCGCGCTGGGCCACCGGCCGCACCCTGATCAACCTGTACGGGCCCACCGAATTCACCATCTGGGCAACGGCTTCCGAGCCGCTGGTGGTGGGGCAGCCCGTCACCATCGGCGCGCCGATCCGGGGGGCGGCCGCCCTCGTCCTCGACGACCGGCTGCGACCGGTCCCCATGGGCGTCGCCGGCGAGCTGTACCTGGCCGGGCACGCGCTGGCCCGCGGCTACCACGATCGCCCCGGCCTCACCGCCGCCCGCTTCGTCGCCGACCCCTACGGGCGGCCCGGCGAACGCCTCTACCGCACCGGCGATCTCGTGCGCTGGACCGGCTACCTCGACGAACCGCGCCTGGAATACCTGGGACGCACCGACTTCCAGGTGAAGGTGCGCGGACAGCGCATCGAACTCGGCGAGATCGACGCCGCGCTGTCCGCCGCCGACAACGTCGAATTCGCCGTCACCCTGGGCGTTCCCGGCCCCGGTGGGGCCACCGCCCTGGCCGCCTACCTGCTGCCCGAACCCGGCCGCGAGATCGACCTCGCCGACCTGCGCGCCCACGCCGCCGACCGGCTGCCCGGCTACATGGTGCCCTCGGCCTTCGTGGTGCTCGACGCCATCCCGCTCAACGCCGTCGGCAAACTCGACCGGCGGGCGCTGCCCGCACCGGTGTTCGAGGCCGAGACCGAATACCGCGCGCCCAGCGGCGATCTGGAGACCGCGCTCGCCGAGATCATCGCCGAACTGCTGGGCCGCGACAAGGTCGGCGTGCACGACTCGTTCTTCGCCCTCGGCGGCGACAGCATCCTCGCCATCCAACTGGTGTCGCGCGCCAAACTGCGCGGCATCGAACTGACACCGCTGCAGATTTTCGAACACCGCACCGTCGCCGCACTGGCCGCACTCGCCGCGGCCGGCGGCGACACCGTCGTCCTCGAGGAACTGCCCGGCGGCGGCGTCGGCGATCTGCCGCTCACCCCGATCGTGCGGTGGATGCTCGAACGCGGCGGCGACCATCGGCGATTCGCGCAGACCGCGGTCCTCGAACTGCCACAGGGGATCAGCCGCGAACAACTCGTCGCCACCGTCACCGCCGTCGTCGACCATCACGACGCACTGCGCGCCCGGCTCGCACCGGAGGACGGCGAATGGCGGATGAGCATCGGGGAACCGGGCTCGGTCGACGTCGACGCCCTGCTGTACCGCATCGAATTCGATACCGCCGACGCGGTCGACCTGCGCGAATACGCCATCACCGAAACCGATTCCGCGCTCGGCCGCCTCGACCCCGCCAAAGGCACCGTGCTGCAACTGGTGTGGCTCGACCCCGCGCCCGGCAGCCCCGCCCACCGGCGCGGCCGCCTCATCCTGGTCGCCCACCACCTCGTCATCGACGGCGTCTCCTGGCGCATCCTCATCCCCGACCTCATCGCGGCCTGGGCGCAGATCAGCGGCGACGCCACCCCGATCCTGCCCGAGACCGGCACCTCGCTGCGCCGCTGGGCGCACGCTCTCGAGGAGGCCGCGCGGCGCGACACCCGCACGGCCGAACTGGATTACTGGCGCGAGGTGACCGCCACCCCCGACCCGCCGATCGGGCCGCGCGAACTGGACCCGGCCGTCGACCGGGTCCCCACGGTGCGCGCAGTCGAGATCGAACTCGACGCCGAGGTCACCGACACCCTGCTCACCACCCTGCCCGGACTCTTCGACGGCACCGTCGAGGACACCCTGCTGGCCGCGCTCGCCCTGGCCGTCATGCGCTGGCGCATGGACCCGTCCGAGGCGGTGCTGGTCCGGCTCGAAGGACACGGACGACAGCAGGAGATCGTGCCGGGCGCGGACCTGTCGCGCACCCTCGGCTGGTTCACCACCATCTACCCGGTGCGACTCGCCCTGTCCCACATCCCGATCCGGGACGCCTTCGCGGGCGGTCCCGCCATGGGCACGGCCATCCGGGCCGTCAAACACCAGCTGATGGCCGTGCCGGACAAGGGCATCGGCTACGGCCTGCTGCGCTACCTCAACCCCGAGACCGCCGCGGCCCTGCCGCACCGGGTACCCGGGCGCATCGGCTTCAACTACCTCGGTCGCTACGCCACCGCCGACATCCCGGCCGGGCTCGAGGACCTCGGCTGGCTGCCCACCGACGAATTCGGCGACCTGCACACCACCGAACACGCCGACGTGCCCGTCACCGCCGAGATCGAGATCAACGCGGTGGTGGCCGGCGACCGGCTGCAGGCCAGCTTCACCTTCCCGCAGACCCTGCTGCCCCGGCACGAGATCACCATGCTGGCCCACCTGTGGACCGACGCGCTCGCCGCCGCGGCGTACTTCGCCACCTCACCCGCCGCCGAATTCGCGGCCGAGGCCGAACGCAAGCACATGGCCGAACTGCGTGAGCAGCAGGCGGCCGCCGCGCTGGCCGCCTCGCGCGCCGAAGCCGGTCCCGGACTCGGCCTGGACGTGGTGCTGCCCATCCGGCCCGGCGGCGACGAGCCACCGCTGTTCTGCGTCCATCCCTCGTCCGGCATCGCCTGGACCTACCTCGGATTCGCCGAGGCCCTGGCCCCCGGGCGGCCTATCTACGGCCTGCAGGCACCGGACCTTTCCGGCGAACCGCACGCCCGCAGCATCGGCGACTTCGCCGAACGCTACGTGGCCGAAATTCGCAGACTCCAGCCGAACGGGCCTTATCATCTGCTCGGATGGTCATTCGGCGGCCTGATCGCGCACGCCGTCGCCGCCCAGCTCGAGGCAACCGGAGACGAGGTCGGCACCCTGGCCCTACTCGACGCGGACAGCACCGATATCGACGGTGACAGCATCGACAAGCTCACCGCCGGTTCCTTCGTCGCGACTTTCGGGTCCGTCTTCGGCATCACCGACATCCCCGCCGACACCACCGCCACACAGGCCGCCGCCATGATCCGCGACCGCATGGGCGGGGTCGACCTGGTCGACGCCACCACCCTGGAACGGATGGCCGCCTCCTACAACGCCTCCGCCGCCACCCGGACCGGCTACCAGCGGCCCGTCTTCCACGGCGACGCACTGTACTTCAGCGCCACCGTGCACACCTCCGACATCTTCGGCCCCGAAGGCTGGCGGCCCTGGATCACCGGCACCATCACCAACCACGACATCGACGTCAGCCACGACGAACTCACCGCACCGCACGCGCTCGCGGCCATCGCCCGGATCCTCGACACCCACTGGACCCGGAATCTCGACGCACCCCAGGGAGAGACACCGTGAACACCGACACCGACAGAGCCGAGACCACCGGCCTGACCGACACCTCCTCCGACGGGGTGGTCGTCGAGGGCGTCGTGAAATCCTTCGGCGCGGTCCAGGCCCTGCGCGGCGTCACCTTCAAGGCCGCGCCCGGCGAGGTGCTGGGCATCCTCGGGCCCAACGGCGCGGGCAAGACCACCATGGTCAACATCCTGTCCACCCTCATCTCCCCCGACGCCGGGCGGGCGCTGGTCGCCGGGCACGACGTGGTCTCCGATGCCGCGGCCGTGCGCCGATCCATCATGCTGACCGGTCAGTTCGCCGCCCTCGACGACGCCTTGTCCGGATACGAGAACCTGGTCATGTTCGGCCGCCTCATGGGCCTGCGCAAACGCGCGGCCCGCGCCCGCGCCGACGAACTCGTCGAGGAGTTCGACCTCACCCAGGCCGCCGGACGGCGGGTCGGCACCTACTCCGGCGGTATGCGCAGGCGCATCGATATCGCTTGCGGACTGGTCGTCCGGCCAGAAGTGGTGTTCCTCGACGAACCCACCACCGGCCTCGATCCGCGCAGCCGCCAAGGCGTCTGGGACCTCGTCGGCGGCTTCCGCAAAAACGGCATCACCACCCTGCTCACCACCCAGTACCTCGAGGAAGCCGACGCGCTCTGCGACCGCATCATCGTCATCGACCAGGGCCTGGTCATCGCCGACGGCACCGCCGACGAACTCAAGGCCCGCACCGGCGGCAGCTACTGCGAGATCGTCCCCCTGCGCCTGGAGGACATGCCCGCCCTGATCAGCACCCTCGGCGACCTGCTCCCCGCCGCCAATCGCGAAGCCCTGACCGGAGACTCGGACCGGCTCGCCATCCCCGCGCCCGAAGGCGCGAAAACCCTCGCCGAAGCCCTGCGCCGGCTCGACACGGCCGGACTCGAACTCGTCGACATCGCGCTGCGGCGGCCCTCCCTCGACGACGTGTTCCTCGAACTCACCGGGCATATGGCCAAAACCGAGGAACCCGAGGAGGACTCGCCTTCGGTCCGGTTCCGCACCGAAGGCGGCCGCCACGCCGCCGAGGATCGGACCCGGGCATGACCGCCACCGCCACCGCCCCGCACACCGCCACCGGCTGGCTCACCGAAGTCCGCGCCGCACCCACCACCTTCGCCCAATGGTGGGTGCTCACCGTGCGGCTCATCGTGCCCTCGGTCAAGACCGGCGAGATCATCACCGCCATCGCCGCACCGGTCACCTTCACCGCCAGCTTCTACATCCCGCTCAACCGCGTGATGTCCTTCGCCGGACTGGGATTCAGCAGCTACGCGCAGTTCATGGCCCCCATCGTCATCCTGCAGGCCTGCGCGTTCACCGCCGTCTCCGCCGCCTTTCGCGCCGCCACCGACGCCGTCTCCGGACTCGACCGGCGCTTCGACGCCATGCCCATGCACCCGCTGGTGCCCGCCGCGGCGCGCATGTCCGCCAACGTGTTCCGACTCGCCATCGGACTCGTCGCGGCCGTGATCAGCACCCACGTGATCGGCTTCCGCTTCGCCGCCGGCACCGGGCACACCCTCGGCTTCCTGGCGCTCGGCATGGTCATCGGCATCACGTTCTGCCTCGGCGCGGACGCCATCGGCACCTACACCCGCAGCCCCGAGGCCACCAGCCAGATGCTGGTGCTACCACCGCTCATTCTCGGCATGCTCTCCACCGGCCTGGCCCCCGCCCGCCAATTCCCGCACTGGGTCCAGGGTTTCGTGCGCAACCAGCCCGTCTCGCAGTACGCAGAAGGGCTGCGCGCGCTCGGCGGCGACCCCAGCGGCAGGGCGCACGCGGTCACCTGGTCGCTGATGACCCCCGTGCTGCTGTGGCTCGTGGGCACCATCGCGCTGGCCTGCTACTTCATTTACCGGCAGAACCTGAAGAGGTCGTGATGACCACTCTCGAACGCCCCGACACCGCCGACATCCTCCGCTTCCGCGAGGGTTCCGCACCGGCCCTGTTGCGCCACACCTGGATTCAGACCCAGCGGCTGCTGATGCGGTGGATGCGCGACCCGATCACCCTGCTCGAAACCCTCATCGTGCCGTGCCTGCTGCTGCTCATGCTCGACATCGTGGTGGGGTCGCAGATCGAGAAGTTCTCCGGCCGCAGCGCCCTCTACGGGTCCACGCCCATGGTGACGCTGGTCGGCGCGCTGTCGGGCACCGTGGCCAGCGGCGTCATGCTCGGGCGCGAACGCGAGGCCGGGATCCTGGCCCGCTTCTGGGTGCTGCCCGTGCACCGCGCCTCCGGACTGGCTTCGCGGATCATCGCCGAAGGCTGCCGGATCTTCGCCGGGACCGCGGTCATAGTCTGCTTCGGCATCGCGCTCGGCTTCCGCTTCCGGCAAGGGCCCTGGCAAACGCTCGCGTTCCTTGGCATCCCGGTGCTGTTCGGGCTGGCCTTCGCCACCATGGTCACCGCCATCGCGGTGTTCACCGCCAAGGCCACCCTGGTCGAGTCGGTGGCGCTGCTGTCGTCGCTGCTCATGTTCTTCAGCACCGGATTCGTGCCCTTGGGGGCCTACCCCACATGGATTCAACCGGTCGTGCAGCATCAGCCCATGTCGGTGACGGTCGACACGATGCGGGCGCTGGCCGAGGGCGGCCCGATCGCGGGGCCGCTGCTCAAGACGCTCATGTGGTCGATCGGGCTGATCGTCGTGTTCGCCGTCCCCGCCGCCATCGGCTACCGGCGGGCAAGCCGGCGCTGAAAGATCAAGACCCCTATCCGGAAAGTCGGCGCGCGGATGCCCCGGCCTCCCGCCGCGTCGCGCCCGGCGGATTAAGCTGTCCGCCGTGCTCGAACCCGAAACCGCCGTCGCGCCCCACCCCGATATCGCCCACCTGGCCCCGCTGCTGGGCACCTGGCGCGGCCGCGGCCGCGGCGAATACCCGACCATCGACTCGTTCGAGTACCTGGAGGAAGTGCACTTCGGCCATGTCGGCCGTCCCTTCCTGACCTACCGGCAGCGCACCCGCGCCGCCGACGGCAGCCGCCCCATGCACTCCGAGACCGGCTATCTGCGCGCGCTGCCCGACGACCGGATCGAACTGATCCTGGCCCACCCCACCGGCATCACCGAGATCTGCGAGGGCCGGCTGGTCCGCGAGGACGGCGAGCTGCGCCTGGAACTCGACTCCACTTCGATCGGGATGAGCAGCAGCGCGAAGTCGGTGACCGCGCTGGGCCGGACCATCACCGTCACAGGCGACACTCTCGACTACTCCTTGCGCATGGCTGCCGTCGAGCAACCTCTCACGCATCATCTGGCAGCCACCCTGCAGCGCACGAACTGACAGTAAACTTTACGGTCGGATAGTGGCCGCGACCTGCCGTTCTTCGCCGCAAGCGGAGTGCGGCAGCACACATACGCCTTGCCTCGGCAAAAGTCACCGATTACCGTTTCATGCATCGGCAAACAGTCAGCCAACTCCTAATCGAGGACCGGATCACCGAATCCACACCGTTCGGGTCTCCTTACTCATCCCAAAACAAGGGAGCGGGATATGAAGCGCTCGGCCCTTTTGCTAGTCACCACCGCGGGCATGATTCTCGCGGGCGCCGGTGTCACCGAGATGCTCGGTGACGGATCCGTCGAGGGACCACCCGTCAGGCCCCTCGCCGACCAGCGATTCGTGACCGACAATGTCGGTGAGATCCAGTCCGCCGCATGCGTGAAGGTCGACGGCCGCTACACCGGACGCTGACTTCACCCCCGAGCGCTCGGAGACCCCTTCCTCGATAAGCCTCAATACCCGTCAGGCAGGGCCGCGACCATATCGCGGGTCACCGCCACGGCGTGGTCGGAACTGCCGCCTCGCACCACCAGGGTGGCCCAGGCCAGATCACCGCGGTATCCGATGAACCACGAATGCGAACCGCCGTCCACCTCGGCCTCACCGGTCTTCCCGTACACCTCGCCCTGATCGACGATGCGCTCGGCCGTACCGCCGAGCACCACCTTGCGCATCATCAACCGCAGACCGTCGATAACCTCAGGCTTCAACTGCGGCCGGTCCCCCGACACCTGGGTCTGATGACCCGCGATCAGATACGGCGTCGGCGCCGAACCGTGCGCCACCGTCGCCGCCACCAACGCCATCCCGAACGGGCTGGCCAGCACCTTGCCCTGCCCGATGCCGTCCTCGGCGCGCTGCACCAGATCGTGGTCGGCGGGCACCGAACCCGAGGCCGTCGGCAGGCCCGCGATCGTGTAGTCCAGGCCGAGGCCGAGCGCGGCGGCGGCCGTGCGCAGATCGTCGCCCTCGAGTTCGGAGGCGAGCTTGGCGAAGGACGTGTTGCAGGACCGCTCGTAGGCGGTCGCCATGGCCACGCTGCCGACACTGAACAGGTCGTAGTTCGGAATCGTGCGCTCCCCCACCACGATCTGACTCGGGCACGGGACCACGGTGTCGGGAGTGGCATGGCCCGCGGTCATGGCCGCGGCGGCGGTCACCGTCTTGAACGTCGAACCCGGCGGGTACAGACCGGTCGCGGCCACCGGACCGTCCTTGTCGGCCGCCTCGTTCTGGGCGACCGCCAGGATCGCGCCCGTCGAGGGCTGCACCACGACCATCATGGCCTGTTCCTTGCGGACGTCCACCGCGTGCTGCGCGGCGTTCTGGACGTAGCGGTCGACACTCAGCGAGAAGGACGGGGAGGTCTGCGGATCCACCTCCTCAAGCACGTCGGTGTCGACGCCGTTGGCGTTGACGGTCACCACGCTCCAGCCCGCCTTGCCGTCCACCTCGTCGATGACGGTCTTGCGGATCTGGGTCATGAGATCCGGGGCGAAGTGGCGGTCGGTGGGGACCAGGTCGAATTCCTTGTTGAAGGTGACCCCGGACAGGCCCATGAGGACCGAATCGACCTCGCCGAACTCCCATTCCGAGAGCTGGGCGACGGTGTAGGGGCCGTCGGCGCGGCGCGCGGTCCGCAGCAGCGTGGCGGCGTCGATCTTCTCGTCGAAGCGGCGCAAGGCATTCGCGAGCGCGATACTGACGCCGTTCGGATCGGACGAAGCGGACGGTTTGAACTGCACCCGGAACAGCGCGCCCGGCACCAGCACGTCCCCGCCGGAGCGTTCGTTCACCCGGGCCCGCGGCGCCGGGTTCGAACGCAGTTGCAGCGTCTGGGTATTGCCCAGCTGGGGGTGGATGTCGGCGGCCGACCAGCGCACCTGCCACTGGCCGCCGGCGCGGCCCATCTGCAACTGGCCCTGGTAGGTCCAGACGCGATCCTTCGGCAGATGCCATTCGTAGGTGTAGTCGACGATGGCGGTGTCGCCGGTGATCCGCGCCGCGCCGGTGGTCGCCACCAGCTTCTCCGCCTGCAACTGGTCCCACGCCGAACCGAGTGCGGCGCGGGCCTTTTCGGGCTGGCTGGTGCGGTCGGCGGCCGCGTCCACATCGTGGTCGGCGAAGTCGGAGACGAAGGCCTCGGCGGCCTGGGCGGGACCCTGGGGACCCGAGGAGCAGCCGGCCGCGGCGACCGCGACCGCGGCGGCGATCAGCGTGGAGAAGACCCGAGTTGACATCGGATCCGATGCTAGGAGCCAACTACTGGCAAACCGGTGCGACACACTGCACCGGAACGGATTTCACACCAATATCACGCGAAATTCGGTCAATCCAGCAGCACTGTCGCGAATGTGGCGACCTGCCGGAAACCGACCTTCGCGTAGGCGCGGCGCGCAACCTCGTTGTAGCAGTTGACATACAGGCTGGCCGTGCGCCCGGAGGACACCACCACATTGGCCACGGCGGCGGTGCCGGAGGTCCCGTACCCTTCGCCGCGTTTGTCCGGATGGACCCAGACGCCCTGAATCTGCCCGGTGCGCCGCGACAACGCGCCGACCTCCGCCTTGAAGACGACCTCACCGTCCTCGAAACGCGCCCAGGCCCGGCCGGATTCGATGAGCCCCGCCACCCGGCGGCGATAACTGCGTCCGCCGTCCCCGGTGCGCGGGTCGACGCCGATCTCCTCGGTGAACATGGCGATCGCCGCCACCAGGTACCGGTCGATCTCCTCGGGCCGCACCCGGCGCACCCGCAAATCCGGGGCGATGCCCGCGGGCCGATCCAGCGCGAGCAGCGGCTGATCCGCGCGCAGCTCCCGCGGCGGCCCCCAGTGCCCGGCCAGCAACTCCCACAGCGGCAGCGTCAGCTCGCGCCGCCCCACCACCGACGAGCACAGCCGCGGGTTCTTGATCGCCTTCTCCGCGAACGCGCGCAGATCCTCGCGGCCGCCGCGCAGCGGCACCAGATTCGCCCCCGAGAAGCACAGGGAGTCCCCCGGTCCGCCCCGGCTCCACAGTTCGCCGTAGACGCCGCGCTGATCCAGCCCGAACTCCTGCAGGCGCGCGGCCACCATGCAGGTCGCCACGGGATCGGTGTCGAGCACACGCAGAACCTGCGCCAGGTCGCGGTTCGCGAGCTGACGGGCCCCGGATGTCCGGCCCCGGCGAGTCGGCTCCAGCACACTCCGCACGCTCACAGCCTGCCAGAACTTCCCGCCGCGCGCCGCAAGATTGCCACCAGCCGCCCGGCGACCAGCGAAAATATCACGCGCCCAGAGGGATCGGAGGCAGCGACGGCCCGGTCCTGCGCGATTGTCGCGCGGGCCGGGCCGTGTCGATCGGGGTGGATCAGCCCGCGGTGACCACCGGGGCGCCGGAACCTGCCTCGTCGCCCATCTCCTCGGCGATGCGCAGGGCCTCTTCGATGAGGGTCTCGACGATGAGGTGCTCGGGCACGGTCTTGATGACCTCACCCTTGACGAAGATCTGGCCCTTGCCATTGCCGGAGGCGACACCCAGGTCGGCCTCGCGGGCCTCGCCGGGGCCGTTCACGACGCAGCCCATGACGGCCACGCGCAGCGGGACCTCCATGCCCTCGAGGCCCGCGGAGACCGCGTTGGCGAGGGTGTAGACGTCGACCTGGGCGCGACCGCAGGACGGGCAGGAGACGATCTCCAGCTTGCGGGGGCGCAGGTTCAGCGACTGCAGGATCTGCGAGCCGACCTTGATCTCCTCGGCCGGCGGGGCCGAGAGCGAGACCCGGATGGTGTCGCCGATGCCCTCGCTGAGCAGCGCGCCGAAGGCGACGGCGGACTTGATGGTGCCCTGGAACGCCGGACCGGCCTCGGTCACGCCCAGGTGCAGCGGGTAGTCGCACTGGGCGGCGAGCTGGCGGTAGGCCTCGACCATGATCACCGGGTCGTTGTGCTTGACCGAGATCTTGATGTCGCCGAAGCCGTGCTCCTCGAACAGGCCGGCCTCCCACAGCGCGGACTCGACCAGCGCCTCGGGGGTGGCCTTGCCGTACTTCTCGAGCAGTCGCTTGTCCAGCGAACCGGCGTTGACGCCGATGCGCAGCGGGATGCCCGCGGCACCGGCCGCCTTGGCGACCTCCTTGACGCGGCCGTCGAACTCCTTGATGTTGCCGGGGTTGACGCGCACCGCGGCGCAGCCGGCGTCGATGGCGGCGAAGATGTAGCGCGGCTGGAAGTGGATGTCGGCGATCACGGGAATCTGCGACTTCTTGGCGATGGTCGCCAGGGCGTCCGCGTCCTCCTGACGCGGGCAGGCGACGCGCACGATGTCGCAGCCGGACGCGGTCAGTTCCGCGATCTGCTGCAGGGTGGCGTTGACGTCGTGGGTCTTGGTGGTGGTCATCGACTGAACCGAGACGGGGAACTCGCTCCCCACTCCGACATTGCCCACCATCAGCTGGCGCGTCTTGCGCCGTGGTGCGAGGACGGCCGCCGGTGCGGCCGGCATCCCCAATGCGATGGCACTGCTCACGATCGGCTGCCTACTTTCCACTGATTCCTCACCCTTACCGGCTCCGAGCTTACCGAGGCTCGAATACCGGTCGCCCTGTGACGGCGGCGACAACGGTACCCGCGCCGGAAGCGGGACTCGGAAGCGGCCGGGACCTACAGTTCATATTCGTAGCAATCGACGCGAAGGTTTACGCTCCGAGAAGTGAAGGTAGCGAATCCCGGCGACTGGCCGTCCACACCGGAACAGGCAGTGGCACTTCAAGATCGGCTACGCAACGCGGTGATTCCCGCGAACCCCCGGCCACCGCAGTTCCGGACGGTCGCCGGCGTCGATTCCGCCTACGACGACCACGGAAATGTGGCCGCCGCCATCGTGATTCTCGACGCAACCACCCTCGACACCGTAGAAGCCGCCACCGCCCGCGGCACCACCGCCTTCCCCTACGTCCCCGGCCTGCTCGCCTTCCGCGAACTCCCCACCACGGTGGCGGCCCTGGAAAACCTCACCGTCACACCGGATCTGATCATCTGCGACTCCCAGGGCCTGGCCCACCCCCGCCGCTTCGGCTTCGCCTGCCACCTGGGCCTGCTGACCGGCATACCCACCCTCGGCGTCGCCAAGAACGCCTGGGGCGACTACGAGGAACCGGGCCCCGACCGGGGCTCTTCCTCCGTCATCACCATCGACGGCGACCCGGTAGGCCGAGCCCTCCGCACCCGCACCGGCGTGAAGCCGGTCTTCGTCTCAGTCGGCCATCTGATCGACCTGGACACCGCCTGCGCCCAGGTCCTGGCCCTCACCCCGGAGTTCCGCCAGCCTGAAACCACCCGCCGAGCCGACCGCCTCTGCCGGACGCTCCTGCGCGAAATGGCGCAATGAGACGCCGACCGGTCGGCCCGGTGCCTCACTGAGCGGCAATCCCGAGTAGTTGGGTGCGGGCGCTGCAATCCTGAGGCGTGTGGCCGTGGCCGGCCGTACCGGCGGTGGCGGTTGTGCAGGGGGACTGCCGTACGACGAGCTGGTCCTGCGGACTCCCGACGGCATCCCCTACGCAATCCCCGAGGTCGTACTCCTGTTCAAGGCGAAAGCCCGGAGAGCCGAGGACGAGGCAGACTTCCGGGCCGTGCTCCCCGCATTGGACCGATCACAGCGATCTCGACTGTCCATGTGGCTGCCGCAAGTGCACCTCGGCCATCCTTGGCTGGAAACACTCTCGAACCGGAGATACTGACAATCATGACGGGGACGTCGTCACATTCTGGCGCCCTTGGCCAAATTGCAGCCACGGCACAGGATCTGAAGGTTGTCGATGCTGGTCGCACCGCCTCGGCTCCAGGGAATGACATGGTCGAACTCGAGATATTCTTGCGCGCCGCACTCGACACATTTCCCACCGTCACGCTGCCAGACCCGCGACTTCACCTCCTGCGGGATCGCGCGGGAGTCGCGTTGTCCTGGCGCGAGCACCAGGCGTTTCGCGACGCGTAGCGCACCCTCGAGCACCGCGGCGACGTACTCGGCATCGCGCACCCGGTAGCTGCCACCGCCCCGGGCTGTCGTCGCATCGATCACGACCGTGTCGTATTCGTGCCGAATGGCAACGATCTTGGCCCACGCCAGTTCGGTTCCGGTGCCGGTCCCGATGAAACGCAGCTTGCTGCTGCTGCCGAGCAGGCGTCCCGTGGTTTGCTTCGGACCGTTGGCCAGGAATCGTATCTGCGTCGCGTCGACATCCACATGCAGCAATTCGTCCATCGCGAGGTGTAGGTCGGGACGGCTCAGCCGGGGAAGGTCCCCGGCCCGGACCTCGGTGAGTGACCGGCCACGAAGCATCCGTTGCCGCAGACCATGAATGAGCGACTCCGCGTCGGACAGATCGGCGGTGACCCGCAACTCGGAGACCGTCCGTTCGAAGTCGTCGAGTTCCCGCTGATCGATCTGGTTGTCAGCGAAGGCGAAGGCGACCATTCGCTCCAGATGCGCGATCGCCAGCGATCGCAGAGCTTCGCGCCCGGTGGCTTCGCTGACCATATGGAACCGAAGCATCACCCAGAGTCCGTCCCACCGCGCACCGCTCGGTCCGTCATCGGTCAGCACCTGCCACGCCTGACCTCGCCAGGTATCCATCAGATGCTGGACCTCGCGCTGACACCATTGACACGGCGACGCGACAACCGTTGGAAGAGCCGTTGATTGGCCGAAGTTCCGGCTCAGTGGTGTGCCACCGGCTCGGCGCACCGCCCTCGCCCGCCCGCACCGCTCGCACGTGGCCGGATCATGCTGCGGGTGCCGCGGTCGACGGTCAGCCGTCCAGATCGTCCCGTTCCACCACTGCAATTGCCCTGTGCCGTCGGGCGGCGCATACCAACCGGCCGCGATGACCTGCGCGGGCATCTCGACAGCCGTTGGTGGAGTAGGCCCCGCCGGAGCGACCGGCGGCGAGGGCAGCGCTTCGTCGTCGTCCACCGAGATGTTCGGAAACGATGAGCTGGCAAACGCCAGCCCAGCCCGAACCGCCACGTTCAGCCGATGCTGCATGTGGAATCGCAGCCGCTCGAAGGAGGTGGGGTCGGCGTACCCGGCGGGGCAGGTTCGGCGGTGACTGTCAGGGTCTTCGCATTCCATCCTTGCTTGAACTGCAGGGTGTGCGTGCCGGGGGTCATCGGCGTCCAGCTCAGACCTTTCAGGCTGGTGCCGCTCATGCCGATGATGTCCGAGGCGACACACTGGCCGTTGTCGTAGACGTACACGTAGTTCCCGGCCGAGCCCGTCAGGGTGGGCATCGTCGTTGCCCCCGAATTGTCGTTCAGGTCGCTCGTTACCCGATAGGTCTTCCCGACCTGCACCGGGAGCGGACCGTCGATCGGGGCGGCCCTTATCCCACGGCGGATTTCAGCAATCCGGCCATGCGTGCGGGCGCATCGCAACATCGGCGTCCGCGTGTGAGTGTCGGCGCCGGCGGTCGTTATGAGGGCTCCGACTAGTCCCAATCGAACCAATCGAAGAACTCGAACGGCAGTAGATGCTTGAACCATCCCGGAGGGATGCCCCAGCCCGGAGGGAACAGGAAGCGCTTACTCTCCCAGCTGTGGTCCCAGTGCTGATCGACAGGGGTGGGGGCGTAGTTGTCGACCACATCGGCCTGGGTCGGGACGGTCACGGCGGTGACCGGAGCCACCGCAATCGCACCGGCGAGGACGGCCCGGGCCACCGTTTGCCTGGTCATTGCGAACATTGCTGAACCTTTCTGATGGTCGAACGGTCGCATCATCGTGATGCTCCAAAATCTCGCGCTGCCGGCGCGCGAGCCTGTCACCGCGTGGTTCGCGTGGGGTTGCTGTCATGGCGCACCTCCGAATCTCTGGCCCGACGCCGGATCTCACCAGGCGGGCTGGATTCGCAACTCGCGGCGGCGGTGTATCCCGAGGTCGACCGCGCGCGAGGAATGCCACGAAGGCCCAGGGTCAATGCCGAGGGGTCTTCCCCACGCAGAGGGGGCCGACGTGCGCCATGGTAGGCATTCAAGGTCAACGGCGGGCTACGTTCGAGCCGATTCTCGGGGTCTACAGCCGAGATCGAACCCAGCGGGCGCAGCCTGGCGCACCCGTGCACTGCGCCGGCACACAACTTCTCCCCACGCGGAGGGTGTTCGGAAAACGGGGGACCATCGTTGTCGCGGATGCCGACGGCCGATAGGGGGCCCGGAGCCTGGTAAGCGTGGCCGCCGCCGACAGTACCCTTCGGCACCCTGTCAGAAGCGTGCCGCCTACCGCAGGAATCTGGGAGAGCATTCGGTCACCTTGAATGCCAGTGGTTTTCGCAAGCGGCTGCCCAGCCTGCCGCATTGATCCCGGCCGATGGATTCGACATGCGGCAGGTCAGTCGATGAGGCGACGGAGCAGGGCCAGTGCCTCCGACAGTTGCTGCCGCTCCGCTGCGGTCATGCGTTCGTCGAGGAGGTCGCGAGGTGGCCGGAGCCGGCCTCGCGGCGTTCGGTCAGCAGATCGCGGCCGGCGGGGGTGAGTTCGAGGAGTTTGCGGCGGAGGTCGGTGGGGTCGGTGGTGCGGCGGATCAGGGCGCGCTCGATGAGGGTGGATGCGGCCGTTGCGACGGACTGGTGGCGGATCTTGTCGGCGCGGGCGAGGTCGGCGACGGTAGCGGGGCCGTCTCGGTCGAGGCGTTTGAGGATCGACACCTGGGACAGGGAGATGGCGACTCCATAAAGTACAGGAAGACTGCGCAGTTGGACTGTACTAATTCGGAGAGGGTCCGATGGTGGATGGCCGCGCATGCGGGCGTGTCGGGCACGAACTCGACGATGGAATTCGGTGGGGCCGAGGAGATCTGGCGGTTCGCGGAACCACTGCTCACCTCCCCCGAAGACCGCAAGCTCTGAAACCCACCAGCACACAGGGAGAACCGAATGGCACTGCTCGGCAAGCTGTTGAAGAATCGGCGCGCGGGCGACGCGGGGCTGGCCTGGAATCGGCCGGGACTGTCCGCGTCCACGGAAATCACTGTCACCAGTGCGGATTTCGCACACGAGTCGACTCTGCCGGAGGTCCATGCCGGGAAGCGGATCGGCGGCAAGGACGAGTCTCCGGCGCTGGCGTGGTCGGCCCCGCCCGAGGGCACCGCGCAACTGCTTCTGGTCATCGAAGACCCGGACGCCCCCGGCTCAGCGCCCTTCGTGCATTGCGTCGCATTGCTCGCACCGACGGTCACCGAATTGCCGCGCGGCGCACTGGGTAAGGCCACGGCACCGGCCGAAGTCCGACTGCTGCGTTCCGACTGGGGCCGCGGCTACATGGGCCCCTCCCCCATCAAGGGACACGGCCCACACCGCTACGCGTTCCAGATCTTCGCGCTGACCGAACCCCTCACCGATGTCGAGGGCAAGCCCGTTGATTCGGTCAAACCCAAGCAGGTCCTGGCCGTGGCCCGAGCCCACGCCCGCGGCCGTATCGACGGCTTCTACGAGCGCCCCTGAGGGATCCGGTTGCGGCCGGTCGCATCTCGCGTCTCACTCGAGTGCGCTCCGGGCCACTGCGCCGCTCGCCAACGAAATCACGCACCGCCCGCGGCGGCGTCGATGATCTGCTGGCGAGTTTCCTCCGTCGGCTACGACGTTGCCGCGGTGCGTGTTTCCGAGTGGAGGTCAGACGTGGTTCGCGCCTGACCGCAGCCAACTCGTCAGGGGAACAGCTTCACCGGGTTCACGATGTCGGCGACCAGGGTGAGGATCATGTACGCGCCGCCGAGAACCACCACGACGTAGGTGGCGGGCAACAGCTTCAGGTAGTCGACGGGGGCGCCGTCGGGGAGGCCCTTGCGGTTGCGGAACACGTTGCGGAGCTTCTCGAAGATGACCACCGCCATATGGCCGCCGTCGAGGGGCAGCAGCGGGAGCAGGTTGAAGGCGCCGAGGAAGAAGTTCAGCGAGGCCAGGGTCAGGATGAACATGGACCAGAGGCCGTGTTCGGCGGTTTCGCCGCCGATCTTGGAGGCCCCGTAGACGGAGACCGGGGTTTCCGGGTCGCGGGTGCCACCGGTGACGGCATGCCAGAGGTCGACGACCTTGGACGGCATCTGGGCGAGGGACTCGACGGTGCGGACCGCGATCTGGCCGGTGAAGGCGCCGGCGGCGGGGACGGCGGCGAGGACGTTGTACTGGACCGGGCCGTAGAAGTCCTGGCCGACGCCGACCTTGGCGACCGTCTTGGGGGTGCCGTTCTTCTCCGGGTAGACGACCGCCATCTTGGGGGTGACCGGGGCGGTCATGGTCTTGCCGTCGCGTTCGAAGGTGTAGGTGAAGGGGCCGGTCTGCTTCTCGGTCTCGGCGCGGAATTCCTTCCACGTCTTGATCGGGACGTCGTTGACCTTGGTGACCTTGTCGCCCTGCTGGAGACCCGCCGATTGGGCGGGACCGGTGCCGGTGCAGTCGATCAGCTTCTGGTCGGCGGTCATGTCGGAGACGCAGCCGAGCTTGCCGAGCTGGGTTTCCGGCGGCTGATCGAAGCGGGGCAGACCCCAGCCGACAGCGAGGATCACGATGAGGATGTAGCCGATGAGGAAGTTCATCAGGATGCCGCCGGACATGACCAGCAGGCGCTTCCAGGTGGCCTGCCGGTACATCGCCCGGTCCAGGTCCTCGGGCTCGAGCTCGTCGAGGGCGGTCATGCCCGCGATATCGCAGAAGCCGCCCAGCGGCAGCGCCTTGAGACCGTATTCGGTCTCGCCGCGCCGCCACGAGAAGATCTTGGGCCCGAAACCGATGAAGTAGCGTCGCACCTTCATGCCGGTGGCCTGCGCGGTCCACATGTGACCGCATTCGTGCAGGGCGACCGAGGCCGTGATCCCGAGGGCGAACAGTGCGAAGCCGATCGCGTAGACCATCCGGTTACGAGCCCTCTCCTGCAGTCAGCCGCGCACGATCGTGCGAGCGGTGTCACGCGCCCACGTATCGGCCGCGAGCACCTCGTCCAAGCTACCGGGTTCGGCGGCCCAGCGGTCGGCGGACTCCACGACGCGCGCAACGGTTCGCACGATGTCGGGGAATCGGATGAGACCGTCCAGGAACGCCTGCACCGCGATCTCGTTGGCGGCGTTGTAGACCGCGGTCACGCAGCCACCGGCCTTCCCGGCGGTGCGGGCCAGCTCGACGGCCGGAAACACGGCGTTGTCGACGGGCTCGAAAGTCCAGGTCGAGGCGGTGGAGAAGTCGCAGGCGGCGGCCGCGCCCGGCACCCGGTCCGGCCAGCCCAGGGCCAGCGCGATGGGCAGTTTCATATCGGGCGGGCTGGCCTGGGCCAGGGTCGAGCCGTCCTTGAAGGTGACCATGGAGTGCACGATCGACTGCGGGTGCACGGTGACCTCGATGTCGTCGTAGCCGATGCCGAACAGCAGGTGCGTCTCGATCAGCTCGAGGCCCTTGTTCACCAGCGACGCCGAATTCAGCGTGTTCATCGGGCCCATGGACCAGGTCGGATGGGTCTTGGCCTCGGACGGGTTCACCGACTCCAGCATCTCGGTGGTCCAGCCCCGGAACGGCCCGCCCGAGGCGGTGAGCACCAGTTTCGACACCTCGTCGGCGCGCCCGCCGCGCAGGCACTGGGCCAGCGCCGAATGCTCGGAGTCCACCGGCACGATCTGCCCCGGCGTGGCCGCCCGCGTCACCAGCGAGCCGCCCGCCACCAGGGATTCCTTGTTGGCCAGGGCGAGCCGCCGCCCCGATTCCAGGGTGGCCAGGGTGGGCCCGAGTCCGAGCGAGCCGACCAGCGCGTTGAGCACCACGTCGGCGTCGGTGCGGCGCACCAGCTCGGTGGCGGCGTCCGGACCGGCCAGCGCCACACCGAGTTCGGCGGCCGCGGCCTCGTCGGCGACCGCCACATTGGTGGCGCCGGTGGCCGCGATCTGGCTCGCCAACAGTTCGGTGTTACCCCCGCGCGCCGCGAGCCCCACCACTTCGAAGCGGTCGGGGTTGGCGGCGATCACCTCCAGTGCCTGCGTACCAATCGAACCGGTGCTGCCCAGCAGCAGAACTCTCACAACGTCGGACACGCGCCTATTGTCCCCCGCCCCCTGGTCGCTACGACGCTGGGTCGTATGTCACGATATTGGCCAGCAATCGATTCGAGCCGTAAAGGAGCCACAGTGGCCGCCACGGAACTGGAACCCGCGCACCCCTCTGAGGTCGTCACCAAGGTCGACACCGCCGAGGTTCCGTCCGCAGCGTGGGGCTGGAGCGGCGAGTCCCGCCGGACCTTCCGCATCGCCGGCTGGGTCGTCGTCGTGATCCTGCTGACCATGCTGTTCGAGAACCAGCAGGGCAGCTCGTCGGGTACCGGCAATATCGGCTACATCGCGCTCGTGCTGTTCGCGGCGGGCCTGGCGGTCATCCTGATCCGCGACTCGATCCTGTCGCGTCGCCCGCGCTAGTCGCGAAGCCCCACAACGACATTCGGTCCGGATCGCCCCTGAGCGATCCGGACCGAATTGGTTTGTCCGCCGGGTTCTCACCGCGGCGTCGAGGCGAGGCGCCTCAGTTGGCCGGGGCGGAGTCCGGCGCGTTCATGCGGTTGTAGAGGCCGATGCCGACGGCGATGGCCGCGGGCACACCGGTCAGCACCAGACCCGAGGCGGCGCCCAGCGGGATGCCGATGGCCGCACCGGCGACACAGCCCGCGATGCCGGTCGGCACCGACATGATCACCACACCGGCGACCGCACCGCCCACCGCGCCGAGCGCGCAACCGGCGACACCGCCGACGACGGTGCCGAGCAGGGTGCCCATGGAGGTGGACAGACCGAACTGGTTGACCGCGGCCGACATGGCGGCGTCCTGGTCGGCCTGGCTGGCGACGTCGTGCAGCGCGGGAGCGGGCAGCGCCGGGGCGGGGAAGGCGGCGGCCGGGTCCAGGTTCGGGGTGAGGGTCGCGGTGTTGCCGTCGATCTGGGCGGCGACCGGGTGGGCCACATCGCCGGTCACGTAGCTCAGCGGGAACTGGGTGACGACCGCGCCGTCGGCGGCGCGCACCTGGAACTGACCGTTCTCGGTGGTCAGCGAGCCCGCGTCAGTCTTCAGAACGACGGAAGCGCCCTCGATCTTGGTATCCCAGTGGATGCCCTCGGGGGCGGCGGCCGGGGCGGCATCGGCGGTACCGGCGGAGATGCCGACGGCCGCGATGGCGAGAGCCGAGGTGGCAGCAAACTTCTTGAAACGCATTACTTTTCGTCGCTTTCTTGACTGGGCGCTTCCCTCACGGGAGCGAGGTCCTCATCGAGCACCCGAGACAAGATAAGCCAGCAAATGTTGCCTATTTGTTGCCAAATCGTGGCAAAAACGGTCCTGAACGTATGGTTTGCGTAAAGAGAGTGTTTGCCGATCATCTGTTCGGTGACTTGAGCAACTTTCCAGAACGCGAAGCGGCCCGCGTCACACCCCTCGCGAGGGGCATGGCCGCGGGCCGCGGTGCGCGAACTACCGGCTACTGCTCGGCCGGGTTGTTGATGCGGTTGAAGAAGATGATGCCGACGATGATCGCGGCGGGCACGCCGACCAGCACCAGACCGGCCGCGGCGCCCAGCGTGATACCTGTCGCGGCGCCGGCGAGCGCGCCGGGGATGGACAGCACGCCGCCGCCCGCCAGGCCGCCGATCAGGAAGCCGAGGGTGCCGCCGATGACGGTGCCGACCAGGGTGCCGATGGCGGTGGCCAGGCCGAACTCGGTGGCCGCGGCCGAGACCGCGTCATCGAAGCTGGCCTGGTGGTCGCTGGTGACCTGATGCAGCGGCAGGTTGGTCGGACGCGCGGCGGCCGGATCGGTGCTCGGGGTCAGGGTGGCGCGCAGGCCCTCGACACCGGCCTGGATCGGGTAGTCGAGATCATCGACGGTGTACGACAGCGGGACCGCGGCGACCACGATGCCGTTGTCGTCGCGCACCTGGAGCTGGCCGTTGTCGGTGGTCATCGAACCTCGGTCGGTGTCGACGACGATGGCGTTGCCCTCGATGCGGGCGTTCCAATGGATGGCGGGGGCAACCTGGTTGATGCCCTGGTTCACGCCGTCGATCAGCGAGGGCAGGACCGGCACGGGGGCCGGAGCCGGAGCGGGGTCGGCGTAGGCGACACCGGCGGTGACGCCGAGAGCCGAGATGACCAGCGCGGAGGTGGCTGCGATTTTGCTGAACTGCATGACTTCTGGCTTTCTTACGGGCGGGATTCCACCGGGTTGGCCCGGAAGATCGGAGGGGACGCAGGTCGAGCATCCTGATCGGGCGTCCAATAAGAAAGTACTGAGAAATAGCTGCAAATGCTCCTTTGATAGCGAATATCACTCAGCGCCAGAACCGGTGACGCAGGCCACAATTGGGCCGTTCGATCAGCGGCGGAAGCGCTCCCGCAGCTGCGGATCGTGCTCCCACCACAGTCCCGTGGAGACCGGTTCGTCGGCATCGAGTTCGGCGTCCAGCGCGCCCGCCTCCCGCTTCTCGTCGTCGGCGAATCGCCGCATCACGACCAGGGAGTAGATCAGGCCGAGCAGATCCCCGAGCAGCCAGAGAATGCCCGCGCCGATCGTCTGGTCCAGGCGGACATCCGGTCCCCAGGTGCGGCCGAGGGAACCGTAGTACCCGGCGGCGACGAGCGGGCCCAGCCACAGCACGATGCCCAGGATGCCGTCGGCGAGCGATTCCCCGACCGTGATGAGCAGCGACAGCCCCTGCGTGAAATGCCGTGGCACCGGATCGATCTGCAAGCGGGAGTAGAAATACAGAAACCCGATGGCCACCACCAGGATTCGCGTGACCGCGTCGACCGCGCCGTGCCGCAACACCGCCTCGTACCAGGGCGAGAGGAACAGCGCCCACGGCAGCAGCAGGATCAGCATCGACGCGGTGGCCGGATGGGTGAGCAGCCGGGCCACGTCACCAGAGAGCATGGCGTCCAGGCGTTTCCGCCCCGCCTCGCCGAGCGCCGCGCGCAACACGGTGAACGGCGCTCCGGCCGCGAGCGCGAACGGCACCACGTACAGCAGCAACAGCACCTGCAGCGCGCGCACCCAGAACAGGGTGTCGGAATACACCCCGGGCATCCCGAGGCCGGTGTACAGCCACACGCCCAGCCCCGCGACGCCGAAGTACACGGCCCGGCTCACCGGAAGCTGTTCCCCGCGGCGGCGGCCGAGCACGAAGCAGGTCGCGTAGGCGAAGCCCAGCAGCGCGACGACCAGCGCCGACGAGGCGTCCCATCGCCAGGCGCTCACCAGTCCGCTCAGGCGCAGCGGTGTGTCGATCCGAACCACGGCCCCAGTATGCGCGGCGCGGTCGCGGCGTTCCCTGGGAGATCGCTGGGAATCAGTCGGTCTCGGGGGTCATCGGGCTCGCATGGGAGACCTCGTAGTCGGCCTCGAACGAGCGCTCGCGGCGGCGTTCGCGCAACTTCCACACGATCAGCGCGACCACCACCACCGCGGCCGCGCCCAAGGCCAGATCCCGGCCGACCGTCTTGGCCACCGCCTCGTAGGACTGTCCCGCGACGAAGCCGAGCACCACGAAGATTGCGCCCCACACGATTCCGCCGACCGCGTTGAAGACCAGGAAGCGGCGATACGGCATCCGGGAGGTGCCCGCCAGCGCGGGCATCATGGCCCGGAAGAAGGCGGTGAACCGGCCCAGGAACACCGCCCAGCCGCCGCGGCGGGCCAGATAGTCCTGGGCGCTGTCCAGGCGGCCGCGGTGGCGGTCCAGGATCGAGGCCTGCAACAGCTTCGGGCCCACCTGTTTGCCGACCTCGTAGCCGACGCTGTCGCCGATGATCGCGGCGGCGATCACGAGCACGATCATCAGCCACAGCTGCACGTGGCCCTGACTGGCGGCGACGCCGCCGAGCACCGCGGCCGTCTCGCCGGGAATGACGAAGCCGACGAAGATCGCGTCCTCGGCGAACACCAGCAGCGCGACGACGAGGTACACCCAGACCGGCGCGATATCCAGGATCCGGTGCATCAGCGAATTCATGTCCGCCACGGTACCGACGGGGCCGGTCACCCACGGGGCCGGTCGCACGATCCGGGCGTGCGCAACGATTTTCGGGTGGCTCAGCGTCGGTTCCGGTCCGGCTCAGCGGGTCATCAGCAGCAGGGGGCGTCCGGTCGAGACCACCCAGTGCTCCCACGCATTCAGGCCGACCAGGACCGCGGTCACCGCGGCCAGCGTCATGATCTCCGGCAGCAGCGTCGAGGCGAGGGTCAGCGCCGCCAGCACCAGTGCGGCGATGAACCGGCCGAGGGTGGCCGCGCCGAACATGCGCCAGCGGGTGAACAGGAAGGTCGACACGTAGAGGGTCGCGCCGATCGGCAGCAGGAAGGCGTTGACGCCGTGGGCGGTCCCGGTCGGATGCTCGACCATGCTGCGCGCGCCGACCGCCACCCCGACCAAGCCGATCACCAGCAGAATGTGGCCGTAGCTGAGCACATCCCGCACCACGGTGCCGCGAACCTGGTTGGTGCGCAACGAATGCTCGACCGCGGAGAACCCGTAGGCGAAGTACAGCCACCACAGGCCGCAGCCGAGCACGAAGATCAGCCCCACCGCGATCCACGACATCACGCCCAGATGCGCTTCCGCCGCTTCCGAACCCACCGCCGCGACCGTCTCGCCGAGCGCGATGATGACGAAGGTGGCGAACCGCTCCGGCAGATGCGTCGCGCCGAACTGCACCGACTCCATCCGCCGCGCCAGCAGCGCCGGCCCGCCGAAAGCCAGCAGCACCGCGACGATCCAGAGCGCGTTGCGCGCCCCGCCCTGCGGAGCCAGCGCCGCGATCACCAGCAGCACCGCCGCGACCAGGGTGATCGTGAACGGATTGACCCAGCTGCCGAACACGCCCGCCTCCGAGAACGCCCGCTTGCGCCGCATCTCGGCCCACAGCAGCAGCCGCAGGACCAGATGCGCGACCGCCAGGATCAGCGGCAGCGCGCGCCCGAGGAACGCGTGCGGCGCGGCGATGGCGATCACGAACATGCACAGCCCGCACGCGAACAGGAAGAGCCGCTGCCGATTCGAGTCCTCGACCCCGTGCACCGACAGCGTCGTCCCCACCCACGACCACCACATGATCGCCAGCAGCAACACCGTCTGCCCGACGGCTCCCCAGCTCTCCCCGGCCACCGCCACATGCGCGGCCTGCGTCACCGCGAACACCAACACCAGGTCGAAGAACAACTCCGCCCAACTGGCCCGCTCATGCGCCTCACGTAGAGGTTCAGTCACACCCGCAATCCCTGCCTAGCACCATTTCCAGCGCGTTCACTCTAGTCACACCACATGACCGTTTTGTCCGACATTCCCCTGCGTTGATCACACCCGCCAATCACACCGGCCACACTCGGCAGGCCAAATCGAGCGGCCAGCCGATCACACCGATCCGTCACCCGGATCACCGCCCGCCGGTGGGACCGAGGCGATTCCCGCGTACCTGGGCCCGCCCGCGCGGACCGCGCCCGGCGAACCGCCGCCGCGCGTCGTCGAGCCAGTCCGGCCGTTCCCGCCGTAGCCGCCACACCTCCCCCACGGTCCAGCCACCACCCAGCTCCGGCAGATCGGTGACCGCGATATCCAGCCGCGCCGCCGCGGCGGCCCGCTTCAACGGCCGTGTCGCCGAGTCCATTCGGCTTCGTTGTGCGTTCATGCCATCCAGGCTGCGCCGCGGTGCGGCGACTCCGCGGCAGTACCAGAACTTCGCACCCCCGACTCGATCCATCCGCTCGGACCCCGATCACGGTCACCGAATCGCTTCGAGTCACCTTGCACCGCAACTGGATCCGGTTAGAGTCGGTCGACCGACTCGCCGATACGGGAGGTCTGGCGTGAGCGCACACGGAAAGAGCGACCGCGTCCGGTGCGGCCGAGGAATTCCCGGGGCCGGTTGAAGGCGATGGCGCCAATGTCCCGCGTCGAGATCAGCGAGACCGGAATGTCCCCGCGCACCGCGAGATTGAGCTCTGCAGCATGCCGCTCTCGTCGAGCATCGGCCGGGTGAAGCCGTTGAGGTTGTCCAAGAAGGTGGGCCGCAGGATGGTCGCAGGCAGTTCGAGTTCGTGAATGTACCCCTCGATGGCCGTCCTCGCCGCGTAGTACTCGACGCCGGTATCCTGGCCCGCACCGCGCAGCGAGCTGTACACGAAGTGCTCGATACCGAGCTCCTCGGCCAGCCGGCCTCGGCGCTGTTCGGCCGCAATGCCTTCCGTGGTGATGTGGACGCCTTTCATCATGGTCAGCATCATGAACACGCCGCACGCGCCTTCCGTGGCGGCCCGGATCGTGCCGGTGTCGTCGAGGTCGCCGAGCTCGCCGGGGTGGCATATTTGTTACACATTCCTTGAATGATCGTCGCGTGCTGTGGCGTGATAAGAATCAGCGCTCGGGACCCCATGTGCTGGGCAGCGCGATTGCGGTGATCCGCCCCGGTCGTGATCTCGCGCCAATAGCAAATATTGACGTTCCACTTCTCTGGCGAATCGGCCCAAATCACTGCCGCCGCACTGATACTGCTGTGCGTCGAATACGACCGCGCCATTCGACCGTGGCGACACGCCGCTACTCGGAAAAGGTTCCAAGCTCCGTGGCCGATATCAGCGATACACATTTCCGGATGAGGTTGGATTCGCAGCGGTTCCGTATGCTCATTGCGCCACATCTACTTTCCGCTACGGAGGTGCTGTGCGATACCGATCTCTGCTGACCACTTTCTTCGCCTCGCTACTCCTGCTGGTCGGGCCCCCGATCACGGTGCAGGCGCTACCAGGCTCCGGTTCCGCATCCGGCTCGGCGGAGCCGTGCCATCCCGGTACACCACCCTGGGCGCCGCCCACGGAGACTTGGTTCGATCCAAGTCGTAAATACCTGGGGCCTGAGCCATTGCCGCAGACCCCGCCGGTATCTCCGTTACTGGTGGGATATCAACGCCTCGGAAACCTTTCCGAAGACCAGTTCGTAGCGAAGTACCGCAAGCCGGACGATTCTGGTTGGATTTATCCACCGGATGATGGCTTCGTGATCGTAGCCGACAACACGGCGGCGCATACGGAGGTTTTGCTACCCGGCACGCGCGTCGATCGGTTCGGTAATCCGAGCGGGAAGTTCCTGTCACCGGTGGGCACGCCCTTCAGTCAGCGAGCGATACCGCCGGCGAACCTCACTACGTACCCGATGACTCCGCAGGCCAATTATCACGTGTATTGCGTGCTCGCGACGTTCAGGGTCCAGGCCGGACCGGCCCAGCCATGGTTCGAGCAACCCGGTTATGGCAAGCAATACGTCTTGGACACCAGTTTTCAGCCGTTCCCAGAAGGAGCGGACGGCGCACATGCGAGCGTCCAATGGATGATCGACAACCACCTGCTGGTCGAAGAAATCCCCAACTGACATGGATCGCAAGCAACTCGTTGCCGCACTGCTCGACGCCGGAAAGCCTCCGCATTGGTTTCAGATTGTCGGCATCCATTCCTATGACCCGTTGCCGACCGACTTCTGGTTTATGCGGCCGGGACCAAGCGGCGACTGGGAGGTCGGGGTATTCGAACGCGGAGAATACGACGTGCGAGCGCGATTCGACTCGGAATCCGATGCGGCCGCATGGGTTTACGAGGCGATTATGGGGCACCCCCCGCCCTGAGCCCGCCGCTGATATTCCGGCATATGGTCACCGATGCGGCTGTGCGCAATAGCAATTCGCGGTCGGTGCGCAAGGCCCGACGCGAGGAGATATCGACCTTCCTGAAGTCGCGGCGGGCGCGCATCCGCCCGGAGGATGTCGGCCTGCCCACGGGCGCGGGCCGGCACACCCCGGGCTTGCGTCGCGAGGAGGTGGCGCAGCTGGCCGGCGGCGGTGGCGGTCCGGGCAGGCGATCAAGGTCTTGGCTCGTGAGATGAGAGAAGCGGCCGAGCTCGGTTCGCAGGCGGCGATTCAGGCGAAAGTGATTCATTCCCAAGGCATTCGGGATGAGTTGCAGATCCTGCCTCGTGCCTCCATCAAGCATCTGGTGGAATTTGATCCCAGATGCCAGATGCCAGATCGTCCACCTCCGCGGGCTGGTGCCGAAGCCCTGGAGTTGGCGGGCGCTCTGACGCTTGCGTCTGGAGCAGGGTCGAGGGCACGAGTCTCGTTGTGACCGTGGGGCCACATTGCTCGATAACGATCGCGCAAACTGACCTACTGGGTGGTAGGCCATCTTCTAGGGTCGGCGGGATCCCATCCCCGCCGCACCACCAGGACCCTCTCGTGAAACTGAAACATTGCCTGTCCGCAATTGCGATGATCGCTGCCGCCGGCCTGACCGGCATCACCCCGGCCAGTGCCGACAGCGGAAAGTATGTGGCGCTCGGCGATTCGTATGCGGCGGGGGTGGGTATCTCGAACATTCTCGATAAGACCTGTTCGCGGTCGGATCGCAATTACGCGCATCTGTTCGCGGCGCAGCGCGGGTATGCGCTCACGGATGTCACCTGCGGTGGCGCGACCATCGACTCGGTGACCAGTACCCAGCTGTCGGCTGTCACCTCGGACACGACCCTGGTCACGCTGGGGGTCGGCGGCAATGATGTCGGGTTCGGGCAGTTGGTGAAGGATTGTGTGCTCGCGGGCACGATCGGAACGGGTAGCGGGACAGGGAGTCTCGCCACGGGTAGCGCCAGCGGCAGTGCCGGGGCGGTCGCCGAGCTGGTGGCGGGCTGCAAGAACAAGTACGCGGCGGCGATGCCGGGGCGGCTGTCGATGACCGCGGCCAAGCTCGCCCAGTTGCTCGCCGCCATTCGGACGCAGGCGCCGCAGGCTCGCATCGTGCTGGTCGGGTATCCGAAGATCCTGCCCGACAACGCATCTCTGTGCGCGGGCCGCCAACCGGTGCTCGCCGCCGATGTCGACTGGATTCGGGACGGCGTGATCGGCGGTCTCAACACCATGCTGAGCTCGCAGCCCGGCACCGCCTACTTCAGCACCTACGAGCTGTACGACGGCCACGATGTCTGCGAAGCCGTTCCGGACCGCTGGGTCAACGGCACCTCCGTCGACAATGGCGAAGGCGCGCAATTCCATCCGAACCAGTACGGCCACGCCGCCACCGCGCAGCAGATGATCGCCACCCTCTGACCGCGTCAGGCGGCCATGTGCTGAAGGTTCTCGCAGACCAATGTGACGCTGTTGTACAGCATTTCACCGGGGCCGTCCCGCAGAGCGGAGACCTCGATCTTGGACGGCCACGCGTGCTCGAGCAGGTAGCTCGGAACCGGGGTGCCCTCGCCGTCGTACATCGTCAGGGTGCAGTCGCGGCGCGCCACGGCCATCTGGCCATTGCGCGCCGACTGGTGCCAGGCCCACAGGTCGGCGGTGCCGGTGCGGCCTCGACACAGCGTGACCTGGGGCGGCTTGACCCTTCCGGGCAGTTGGATCGGACCGCCGCCACCGCCTTCGAGGTAGGCCACCGGTTCGATTTCCGACACGATGCCGCCCAGTTCCGCGAAGGACGCGATCTGGAGGCCGTCGATGACGATGACGAAGGAAGAAATGGTCGTGAGCTGCGGCATTGGCATCATGCGCTCCTCGGCCGATCGGACGCCCGGCAAGCATCCGCCTTCGATCCAGTGTAGGAACCACAGGACGCCCGGCGACAGCGAATCGATCGCATGGCTACCTTCGGGCAACAAGACCGCCGGTGGCGACGCTATTCGAGAATTCCGGTCGGGCGGGCGATACCGGCGACATCGCAGAGCGCGAAGTAGGCGTCCTGGATGGTCTTCGAATCGACGACACCCGCCACATTGCCGTCGGCGTCGAGGTCGATGAACGCGCCCTCGACGATGAACAGGACATCGGAGTCCTCGGCGACGGTGAGGGTGTGGACGGACCCGGCGGGCTCGTGGATGAACGTCCCGGCGGTGTAGTGGATGCCCTGCTCGGCGTAGAACCAGTCCCCGGAGAAGGTGTACGCGTTCACCGCACCGGTGTGCTTGTGCGTGGGCAGGCTGAACCCGGCCTTGAACCGATTGCGCAGCACGAACCCCGACGGCGACACCCGCAGCAGCTGCAGGCCGACGTCACCCGCCCACACCCAGGGGATATCGGCTTCGTTCACATGTCCTACGAGCGGTTGCTGCAACATGAAGCAAACGCTAGGTCAAGAACCTTTGCGCCCGAAGCGAATCCGAAATATCCGATTCATCCCGTTACGCTCTCGGCATCGAGCCCGAGAATTCGGTCCGGCAAGGACAGTTTCAGGATGGTGCGCAGAGTAAGCAGATACTGCACCACGATGCTTCGGCAGGTGTAGGGCAGCCCGTACTGTTCGGCGAGTTCCCGGACTTGCCGGGCGACATCCGGCAGGCGGTTGCTCGGCACGTCCGGGAACAAGTGGTGTTCGATCTGATATCCCAATGACCCGGTCAAGATTCTCCCGACCGGACCGGACGGGAAGTTCGCGCTTCCGAGAAACTGCCGGAGATACCACTCGCCGCGGGTCTCGGTGGACAGATCGCGTCGGGTGAAATTCTCGGCGCCGTCGGGGAAATGGCCGCAGCAGGTGACGATCTGCTCTCACGTGTTCTTCGCGACGTTGGCGGCCAGATTGGCCCGGTCCGCCGATCGCCACCCGCCGCACGCCCGTTCACCACGAGCGTCATCACACCGACGTGTGGTCAGCCTTCCGCGGCGAGCTGGCCACAGGCGGCGGCGATCTCCTGGCCGCGGGTGTCACGGACGGTGCAGGTGACGCCCTGCGCCTGGACACGCCGGACGAACTCGTCCTGGACCGGCTTCGGGGACGCGTCCCATTTGCTGCCCGGGGTCGGGTTGAGCGGGATCAGGTTGACATGGACCAGGGGGCCGAGGGCCTTGTGCAGCTTCTTGCCGAGCATGTCGGCGCGCCAGCCCTGGTCGTTGATGTCGCGGATCAAGGCGTACTCGATCGACACCCGGCGACCCGACTTGTCCGCGTAATAGCGTGCGGCGTCGAGGACTTCGGCGACCGGCCAGCGATTGTTGACCGGCACCAAGGTGTCTCGCAGCTCGTCGTCGGGAGTGTGCAGGGAGACAGCGAGTCGCACCGACATGTCCTCGTCGGCGAGCTTGCGGATGGCGGGGGCCAGACCGACGGTGGAGACCGTCACCGAGCGCTGCGAGATGCCGAAGCCCTCCGGCGACGGAGACGTGATGCGGCGGACCGCGTTCACCACGCGCTTGTAGTTGGCCAGGGGTTCGCCCATGCCCATGAACACGATGTTGGACAGGCGGCCGGGTCCACCGGCGACCTCGCCGTCGCGCAGGGCGGCCGCGGCGGCCCGGACCTGATCGACGATCTCGGCGGTGGACAGGTTGCGGTTCAGACCACCCTGACCGGTGGCGCAGAACGGGCACGCCATGCCGCAACCCGCCTGCGACGAGATGCACAGGGTGTTGCGGTCGGGGTAGCGCATGAGCACCGACTCGAGCAGGGTGCCGTCATTGGCGCGCCACAGCGACTTGCGGGTGGTGCCGTCATCGCATTCGATGTGCCGGATCTCGGTCAGCAGCTGCGGGAACAGCGCCTCCGCGACCTGGGACCGCATCGCCTCGGGCAGATCGGTCATCTGATCCGGATCGGCGACCAGGCGGCCGTAGTACTGGCGCGCGATCTGGTCGGCGCGGAACTTGGGGAGGCCGAGCTCCTCAACCACCGCCTTGCGCTCCCCCGAATCGAGGTCGGCGAGATGCCGCGGCGGCATACCGCGGCGAGGGGCGTCGAAAACGAGGGGCAACGGGGTAGTCATAACCCTTCCAGTGTTCCATCCGAAACACGCGTTCGGAGCCGCGGGGTGCGATGCGCTCGTCACATACGGGGCTGGTCGGCGGCCACGCGACCCGTCAGAGCAGGGCGGTCAGCACCAGCCACGCCACGAAAGCCGACGGCAGCATGGAGTCGAGCCGATCCATGATCCCGCCGTGCCCGGGCAGCAGGGTGCCCATGTCCTTGATGCCCAGCTCCCGCTTCACCTGCGATTCGATCAGGTCGCCGCTGGTCGCCACCAGCACCAGCCCGACGCCCAGCAGCACACCGATCATCGAATTCGCCTGGAGCAGCAGCGTCACCGTCAGCAGACCGCCGATCACGCAGAACACCAGCGAACCGCCGAAGCCCTCCCAGGACTTCTTCGGGCTGATATGCGGCACCATCGGGTGCTTGCCGAACAGCACGCCCGCCACGTAGCCGCCCACGTCGGAGCAGACGACAAGGATCATGAAGGACAGCACCCGCAGGTTGCCCTGGTCCTCGGACAGCATCAGCACCGCGAACGAGGCCAGCAGCGGAATCCAGGTGAGCGTGAACACCGAGATCGCGGTGTCGCGCAAGTAGTTTCGCGGGGTGGCCGTCAGGCCGTGGTCGAACAGCCGCCACACCATGAGGGTGAGCGCCGTCGCGCCGAACGCACCCAGCACACCCTGCGGCCCGACCGGCCAGGCCAGCCACACCACCGCCTGCCCGCCGATCAGCAGCGGGATCCGGGGCACCAGCACGTCGGCCTCACGCAGCCGCTTGGTCACCTCCCAGGTGGCCACCGCGACCGCGACCGCGATCACACCGACGAGCACCTTTGGAGCCCACAGCAGGATCGCGATCAGGGACAACCCCAGCCCGAATCCGACCCCCAGCGCCGCGGGCAGGTTGCGGCCCGCCTTCGACGCGGGCGCGCTCGGCTTCCCATCCGAGGCGGCCCCGCCCGCATTGTCCGGCGTGGCCGAATTCGCGGCCGGCGGCTCGGCCGGCGATGCGGTGGCTTCCTCCGGCAGCTCGCCGGTGGAGGCAGTCTCTTCGGCCACGATTGTCCCGTCGCTCACTTGTCGTCCGTTCCCTACCCCCGGCCGAAGCTCGGCCGTCCTAGACCTCGAGCAGTTCGCCTTCTTTGTGCTTCACCAGCTCGTCGATCTGCGCGACGTACTTCTGCGTGGTCTTGTCGAGTTCCTTCTCGGCGCGACCGACCTCGTCCTCGCCCGCCTCGCCGTCTTTCTGGATGCGGCCCAGCTCTTCCATGGCCTTACGGCGCACGTTGCGGATCGAGATCTTCGCGTCCTCGCCCTTGGACTTGGCCAGCTTGACCATTTCCCGGCGCCGCTCCTCGGTGAGCTGCGGGATCGAGACCCGGATGATGTCACCGTTGTTGGTGGGGTTCACCCCGAGATCCGAATTGCGGATCGCGGTCTCGATCGGCTGCATCTGCGCCTGCTCGTACGGCTTGATCACGACCATGCGCGGCTCGGGCACGGTGATCGAGGAGATCTGGGTGATCGGCGTCATCGAGCCGTAGTACTCGACCACGATCCGCGCGAACATACCAGGATTCGCGCGACCGGTCCGGATCGAGGCCAGGTCGTCCTTCACCACCGAGACGGCCTTCTCGAACTTTTCCTCGGCGTCGAAGAGCGCTTCTTCAATCACGGCGTTTCCTCCACTGCGTCATGGTTCTCGTCGTCGGTCACGACCGGACCAGGGTGCCGATCTTCTCACCGGCGACGGCGCGGGCGATATTTCCCTTGGTCAACAAATTGAACACCAGCATCGGCATCTGGTTGTCCATACACAGGCTGAAAGCGGTGGCATCGGCGACCTTGAGGCCCCGCTCCAGCGCTTCCTTGTGGGTGATCTGGGTGAACATGGTGGCGTCGGGGTCCTCCCGCGGGTCCGCGGTGAAGACGCCGTCCACGGCCTTGGCCATCAGCACCACTTCGGCGCCGATCTCCAAGGCGCGCTGCGCGGCGGTGGTGTCGGTGGAGAAGTAGGGCATGCCCATACCGGCGCCGAAGATCACGACGCGGCCCTTCTCCAGGTGCCGCTTGGCGCGCAGCGGCAGATACGGCTCGGCGACCTGACCCATGGTGATGGCGGTCTGCACCCGGGTGTCGATGCCCTGCTTCTGCAGGAAGTCCTGCAGCGCAAGGGAATTCATGACGGTGCCGAGCATGCCCATGTAATCCGAGCGGGCCCGCTCCATGCCGCGCTCCTCGAGCTCGGCGCCACGGAAGAAGTTGCCGCCGCCGATCACCACGGCCACCTGGACGCCGTCCTCGACGACCTCCGCGATCTGCTCGGCGACCGCCTGCACGACATCCGGGTCAAGCCCGACACGGCCACCGCCGAACATCTCGCCACCCAGCTTGAGGAGCACTCGGCGATAGCCCTTGCGATCGGGGGCGGTATCCGGGTCCGTCATCGGTCTCCTTGTCCAGACGTTCGAGCGTGCGCAGGCACATGAAAGGACCATCCCGGCCGACGAATTGCACGGGACGGCAACAAAGCACCATCCATCCTGCCTCACGACCGGTCACGAGCGTGAGCCGACCCTCGTATCGGCCTACCGGTTCGTAACATTCCGGGCGCGCGGGAGTCTTGGGGGCAACCATGAGGGCAACCACGGAGCTACTCCCCCGAAGGGGCCCCAGGAAGCACTGCCCCGGAAATCCGGGGGCCCGAATCGCATTTGAAGCAAAGGCATTTCGAATATTTTCAGCCCGTGAACATGAAGAACCGCACAATCCGAACCGGACTGGCCGCCCTCGCTCTCGCCGCCGCCCTCGGCTCGATCGCGGCTCCAGCCTCCGCCGAGATCGCCCTCACCCCGGCCGACGCACCGACCGCCGTCGCGGGCACGACGACCGGCTCCGGCACCGGATCCTGGAACCCCTACACCGGTTCCGCCAACAGCCCGGTCGTCCCCTACATCTCCCCCGGAAGCTCGAGCCTGATGGGCACCGTGATGGACGCGATCACCATCCTGCTCGGCGGACAGCCCTGTCACGGCTGCGCCAACGACCCGGTCTGAGCGTGCCCCTGGAAGCTGGGGCAGTCATTTCCAAATGCAAGCGTTCGCATTTCACATATGTTCCACTCGTGAAAATCAAGAACCCCACGATCCGAATCGGATTCGCCGGACTCGCGGTCGCCGCCGCGCTCACCGTCGCGGCGGGTCCTGCCGCGGCCGAGACGCCGGCACCGTCGATGGCCGCCCCGATCGCCACCGATACCGGCAGCAGCGCTCTGAATGTGGTCGGCTGGCTGTTGGAACAGCTCTTCCCGAAGCCGTCGACCGACCCCTGCCACGGGATGTGCAGCTGATCGAGCACGAAAAAGGCCCCTCACTCACCGGAAACCGATGGGCGAGGGGCCTTTTCGATGCTTCAGGCGATTACGCCTGGCCGACCTCGAAGCGAGCGAAGCGGGTGATGGTGACACCGGCGTCGTCCAGCAGGGCCTTGACGGTCTTCTTGGAGTCGGTGACCGAAGCCTGCTCCAGGAGGACGACGTCCTTGTAGAAGCCGTTGACGCGGCCTTCGACGATCTTCGGCAGCGCGGCCTCCGGCTTGCCCTCTTCCTTGGCGGTCGCCTCGGCGATCTCGCGCTCCTTGGCGACGAGCTCGGCCGGGACGTCCTCGCGGGTGAGGTACTTGGCCTTGAGGGCCGCGACCTGCATGCCGGCGGCGCGGGCGGCGTCGGCGTCGGTGCCGGTGTACTCGATCAGCACGCCGACGGACGGCGGCAGGTCGGTGGCACGCTTGTGCAGGTAGACGGTGGTCTGACCGTCGAACGCGGCGACGCGGCGCAGCTCGAGCTTCTCGCCGATCTTGGCGGCCAGCGCCTGCAGCACCTGGTCGGCGGTCTGACCGTCGACCTCGACGGCCTTCAGGGCGTCCAGGTCGGCCGGGCGGGCCTTCGCGGCGGCGGCCACGATGGCGTTCGCGACGTCCTGGAACTCCTGGTTCTTGGCCACGAAGTCGGTCTCGGAGTTGATCTCGATCAGGACGCCGTCCTGCGAGACGACCAAGCCCTCGGCGGTGGCGCGCTCAGCGCGCTTGCCGACATCCTTGGCGCCCTTGATGCGCAGGAACTCGACGGCCTTGTCGAAGTCGCCCGCGTTCTCCTCGAGCGCCTTCTTGCAGTCCATCATGCCGGAGCCGGTGAGCTCGCGGAGCCGCTTCACATCGGCGGCGGTATAGTTCGCCATCTCGGGCGAGCCTCCCTGTGTGAGTGAAAGTCTGTGGTGGTCACACCTTGCCGACCGTCATCGAACGACAGCGGTCGGCAAGGTGAACAGATGCCTGGCGGCGGTGGATCAGAAGTCGGCCGGGGTCTTGGTGGCCGGGTCTTCCTTCAGCTCCGCCTCGGCAGCGGTCTCCACGGGGGCCTCGGCGGCAGCCTCGGCCGGGGCAGCCTGCGACAGCAGCTCCTGCTCCCACTCGGCGAGGGGCTCGCCCGCGCCGGCCTCCGGCTTCGAGTCGCCACCGGCACGCGAGGCACGAGCCTGCACACCCTCTGCGACGGCGGAAGCGACGACCTTGGTCAGCAGCGCGGCCGAACGGATCGCGTCGTCGTTACCCGGGATCGGGTAGTCGACCAGGTCGGGGTCGCAGTTGGTGTCCAGGATCGCGATGACCGGGATGTTCAGCTTGCGAGCCTCGCCGACGGCGATGTGCTCCTTGTTGGTGTCGACAACCCAGATGGCCGAGGGAACCTTGGCCATGTCCCGGATGCCGCCCAGGGTGCGCTCCAGCTTGTTCTTCTCACGCGTCAGCATGAGGATTTCCTTCTTGGTGCGACCCTCGAAACCGCCGGTCTGCTCCATCGACTCCAGCTCCTTCAGGCGCTGCAGCCGCTTGTGCACGGTCTGGAAGTTGGTGAGCATGCCGCCCAGCCAGCGCTGGTTCACGTAGGGCATGCCGACACGGGTCGCCTCAGAGGCGATCGACTCCTGGGCCTGCTTCTTGGTGCCGACGAAGAGGACGGTGCCGCCGTGGGCAACGGTCTCCTTGACGAACTCGTAGGCCTTGTCGATGTAGGTCAGCGTCTGCTGCAGATCGATGATGTAGATGCCGTTGCGGTCGGTGAAGATGAAACGCTTCATCTTCGGGTTCCACCGGCGGGTCTGATGACCGAAGTGCGCGCCGCTGTCGAGCAGCTGCTTCATTGTTACGACAGCCATGGCTCCGTAACTTCCTCTCGTTGCTGGTTGACACAGGAATCGGCGATCCCTGCCCTGGCGCCCGCGGCCACCGGAACCCTCCGAGAACGAATCAGGGGGACCAGCCGGCGACACTCACTGTGGGCGCGCGAAGTCGGTCGGCGTTAACGCAAACCGCTGAATCAGTTTACGCAGCGGTTCCGTCAGATCGAAATCGGGCCCGGAGCAGGGGCTGATCCGGACCCATCGACGCAGGTCAGAACGCTGCGCTTGTTCTATTCACAATACTGAATTTCATCCACACTCGCGGGGCGGGAGGGACTGGACGACAGTCGCGGGGCGCACGCTGATTCGCATGTCCGCGAACTACTTCGATCCGGAATTTCGCCGCGCTATTTCGTCCGCGGCGATGGTGGTGGTGACGGTCGTCCTGGCCGCGCCCGGATCGGCCGCTCCCGGCGGGGAGTTCGGGTGGCCGCTCGCGCCGCGGCCCGCCGTGGTGCGAGCCTTCGACAAACCCGAGCACGACTGGCTGCCCGGACATCGTGGCGTCGACCTGGCGGGAAGCCGGGGGCAGGCGGTGCTGGCGGCGGGCGACGGGATCGTGGTGTTCGCCGGAATGGTGGCCGGGAAACCGGTGGTCTCCATCGATCACCCGGGCGGGTTGCGCACCACGTACGAGCCGGTCACCGCGTCAATTGCGGTGGGCCGCAGGCTGACTCGCGGCACCGTGATCGGCGTGCTCGAGGATGGGCATCCGCCCTGCTCGCCCTGCCTGCACTGGGGCGCCCGGCGCGACGGTGCATACGTCGATCCGCTCGGCCTGATCCATCGCGCGCCGATCCGGTTGAAACCGCTCACAGATCCGTCCACCGGGTCAGGAGGCGGGCCATGATGGATCGATGTCGCAGCAGCCGTTCACCTATCCCGACGTCGGCGCGACCGCGGGCGAGTTCCCGGCGGGGTACCACCACTTCCGGTTGCGACGCCGAATCGGTTCCGGCCGTGCGTTTTTCGACGAGGCCGCTGTGCAGGTTCTCACCTACCGCATGCAACGCGGCAGCGGCGTCTTCCAGAACGCGTCGACGCCCGAGGCCCAGCCCGGCACCGACATCACCGTCCGCATCGGCTTCGGCCCGATCGGCTTCACCGCGCCCTGCCGTGTCGTCTATGTCGTGGACGAACCGAACCGCCGCGGATTCGCCTACGGCACGCTGCCCGGCCACCCGTTGCACGGCGAGGAACTCTTCGCCGTCGAATACGACCCCGCCGACGACTCCGTGTACGGAGTCATCGCCTCGTTCTCCCACCCCGACCCCTGGTACGCCCGCCTCGGCGCACCCGTCGTCCGCCTCGTCCAACGCTGGTTCTCCGGTCGCTACATCGCCGCGCTCGAGCCCCACTGAGCGGCGCGGACCGCCCCCGCACTCGACCGGATCGTGATCGGTCAGCGGTTCGGGATCACTGAAGGCGACCCTTGAGGTGAGCGGCGAGGGTGGCGGCCTCCGCGCGGAGACCGGCGGCGCGATCCGCTCCACTCTCGAACTCGGCGTATTCCCTTGCGGCGGTGAGCCGTTCGTCGATCTCGGCGCGGACGATGGCGGCCACCTCGGCTTCGGTCAGTTCGCGGCGGGGGCGCTCGGCCGCGCCGACGCCGACGGCGCTGCTCTCGATCGCTCCGGCCCGCGCATCGGAACCGTCGACGGCTTCGGCATTGTCGATCGCGGCCAGCGCCGAGCGCAAGGCCGCGGTGGCGTGACGGTCCCGGACCTTCATGGCGGCCGGGAGTGCTGCGCGGAGGCGTTCGCGTAGGGCGGGGGTCTCGGCGGGCGGCGTCGTCATGCCATTCGACGCTACCCGCCGAAATGCCCCAAACCGGATCTCAGCGACCGGGTGTCGCCAGCGGGAATTCGGGTGGCACACCCGGTGATCGGGTGCTTTGCCGTGCGTACCCGACTCCTGCGCAGCACAGACCACCCACCGCACCATCACCGACGGCGATCGATCCGGCGACTCCGGGAGCCGCCGGTCACCGGGGCATCGCGAATCGGCCCGGCTGCGACGCGATCGGCTAAACGGCTGCGGGCGCGGCCTTTTCGCGTTCGGCCAGTTCGGATTTCCAGGTACGGAAGCCCTCTTCGGTGCGGCCGCGTCGCCAGTAGCCGGAGATGGAGGACGCCCATTCGGCGGGGACGGCGCGCTCCTTGCGGATGTAAGGGCGCAGGTCGTGCATGACCGCACGGGCTTCGCCGTGGATGAAGACCTGGACCTGGCCGTCTCGCCAGGGTGCGGAGCGGACGGTGGCGGCCAGCCGGTCGCCGGGTTCAGCGTCGCCGCGGTGGATCCAGGTGAGGTCCACGCCCTCCGGGTGCGGGAAGGCGAGTTCGTCCGACGGGCCGCCGACCTCGACGAACACCTGGCCTACGGCGTCGGCGGGGAGAGCCGCGCAGGCGGCGGCGATGGCGGGGAGGGCGGATTCGTCGCCGGCGAGGAGGTGCCAGTCGGCATCGGGGCGCGGGGCGTAGCCGCCACCGGGGCCGAACAGGTCGATGGTGTCGCCGGGCTGGGCGGTGGCCGCCCAGGGGCCGGCGACGCCCTCCTCGCCGTGATGGACGAAGTCGATGGCGATCTCCTGGGCGGCGCGGTCGACTTCGCGCACGGTGTAGGTGCGCATGACGTCGCCGTCCGGGCCCGGGAAGATCAGCTTGACGTAGGCGTCGGCGCTGTCGTTGGGCTGGAAGGACATGAAGCCCGGGCCGCCCAGTCGGACCCGGATCAGGTGATCGGTCAGGTGAACCGCGTTCTGGACCACCAGCGTGATGCGTGTGCGCGCCAAAGGGCACCTCCATGGTCAGTGCATAATTAGGGTTACCTAACTAACGCTAGCACGGGTGTCGATAGGTCGTCGATAGCTTTCCGATAGGCCGTGGATCACCCACCGCTTCCCGGGTGCCGACGAACGGGCCGGTCAGGCGCGCGGGTGCGCCTGGTCGTGGACCTTCTTGAGCCGGTCGATCGAAACGTGGGTGTAGAGCTGGGTGGTGGCCATGCTGGCGTGGCCGAGGATCTCCTGCACCACGCGCAAGTCGGCGCCGCCCTCCAGCAGGTGGGTGGCGGCGGTGTGGCGGAACCCGTGCGGGCCCATGTCGGGCGCGCCGGGAATCGCGGAAACCACCTCGTGCACCACGGTTCTCGCCTGCCGGGGGTCGATGCGGCGGCCGCGGCGCCCCACAAGCAGCGCCCGGCCCGAATCCGGCGTCGCGAGGGCCGATCGGCCGAACCGGAGCCAGGCCTCGAGGGCCTGTTCGGCGGGCCCACCGAAGGGCACCGACCGTTCCTTGTTGCCCTTGCCCAGCACCCGCACCAGCCGCCGTTCCCGATCCACGTCCTCGATGTCGAGGCCGCACAGCTCGCTCACGCGAATCCCGGTGGCGTACAGCATCTCCACGATCAGACGGTCCCGCAGCGCCATCGGATCCTGCTGCGCCGCACCCGATTCCGCCGCCTCCATGGCCGCCCGGGCCTGCTCCTTCCCCAGCACCGACGGCAGCACCCGATGCGCCCGCGCCGATCCGAGGCGCGGCCCCGGATCCACCGCCAGCCGACCCGTATGCGTCAGCCACGCGGTGAATGTCCGTGCCGAGGACGCCCGCCGCGCCATCGTGGTCCGGGCCGCTCCCTCCGCCGCCTGTGCCGCGAGCCACGATCGCAGCAGGGCCAGATCCACCTCCCCCACACCCGAATCCACCGCCCGCGCCAGCAAATGTTCCAGCAATCCGCGAGCATCCCCCACATAGGCCCGCACCGTATGCGCCGACCGATTCCGACCCAATCGCAAATGCCGGCCGTACTCGGCCAGCAATGCCTCCAAATCCTCGGGCAACCCACTCATCCCCCCACGCTGACCGCATTCCGCCGCCTTTTCAAGCACCCCCGCCGCGCGATCGCGCCACACCAATTCCGGCGGACCTGATCACCGATGCTGCTCATGGGCCGCGACAATGGCCCCGGTCCCCGACGCCCCCGACGACCGCATCCGATACCACCCGTGGCCATCACAGCCGACCAGCCCAGCGATCTCCAATGCGGACAACGTAGCTCGCACCGTGGGCAAGGCCAGCCCGGTGTCGGTGACCACCGCCCGCGGCAGCCGCGACCCGGTAGCGGGCAACGCGGCCAGCACCAACGCCTCATCCCCTGACAGGTTGTCCTCCGGATTCGGCGGAACAGCACCCGGCAGCGACAGCCGCAACGGCCCGGCCTCGTCGAGAATGTCCTCGGCCCGAGTCACGATGAACGCCTCCCCCTCCCGAATCATCCGGTGACACCCGACCGACGCCACCGACGTGATCGGCCCCGGCACCGCCATAGCCGGCCGCCCCAACCTCCGGCACCACTTCACGGTATTCCGGGATCCACTACGAATCCCGGCCTCCACCACGACAACACCGTCGGCGAGGGCGGCGATCAACCGATTGCGAGCGAGGAACTGGTGCTTGCGCGCGGATGTTCCGGGCGGGTACTCGGTGACGACCAGACCACGATCGGCGATCTCGGCGAGCAGATGATCGTGCTGCACCGGATACGGGCGATCAGGACCGCACGCGAGTACAGCGATCGTCATGCCGCCGACTCCCAGCGCAGCTCTATGAGCCATTCCGTCGATCCCGAACGCAGCCCCGGACACGACGGTCCATCCCCGCGCGGCCAGCTCCCCAGCGATCTCCCCGGTCGCGTGATTGCCATACCCGGTACTGCACCGAGCCCCGACCACCGCGACCGCCCGCTCGGTCGTCTCCAGCAGGGACCTGCTCCCACGCACCCACAACACCAGCGGCACAGCCGCATCCGCGTCCTGTGCCGGATCCAACTGCCGCAACCCGAGCATTCGCCACGCGGGCCACTCCGCATCCTCCGGCGTCACCACCCGCCCACCCAACCGCTCGATATGCGCCAGATCCGCTTCCGCCCGCTCGATCCCGCGCCGCAGCTCGGTAGGCCCCCGCAACACCTCCGGCAACGCCCGCTCCCGCACCGCCCGCGCCGCCTCCACCACCCCTACCGACTCGATCAACGCCGACAATGCCGCACAAGGCCCCTCCACCACCCGCGACAAGTACACCCACGCCAACCGCCGCTCCTCCGCATCACCGCTCGCGACCGACCCGCCTTCGTGCATTGCTGTCCCGTACAACACGCCGGTCCAACCGGAGCCGCGGCCATGTTCAGCGTTGCCGGGCTCCCAGGTCCCGCCCCCATCGACTCCAGCGGAACCATGGTCGTTCTCGCTCATGCGGTACCTCGCTGCCGGAAGCTCAAGGCTTGCAGGACGTCCTGGGCATTCGGAATGTCGCCACCACGAAGATCGCAGACGGTCCAGGCGACTCTGATGGCTCTGTCCGCACCGCGGGCGGACATGCGGCCATGTTGGAGAGCGTTCTCGACCGGGGCGAGGGCCTCGCGGGGGAGGCGGAAGCGTTGGCGGAGAACGTGGCCGGGGACTTCGGCGTTGGTGGACATACCGAGTTCGATCCACCTGTTCGCGGCTGCCGCGCGGGCCGCGGTCACACGGGCGCGGACGACCTCGCTGGTCTCGACCTCGTCGCCGGTGAACGCGCCCGCGGCCTGGGCGTGCATCTGCACGGCGATGTCGATGCGATCCATCAGTGGGCCCGAGAGTTTGCCGAGGTAGCGGCGGCGAGCCAGGGGCGCACAGATGCAGTCGATATCCCGGGCGGGGGCACACGGACACGGATTGGCCGCCAACACGAGCTGAAATCTCGCCGGGAAGCGGGAGACTCCGTCCCTGCGCGCGATGCGAACCTCGCCCTCCTCCAAGGGAGTTCGCAAGGCTTCGAGGACCTTGGCACCCAGCTCCGCACATTCGTCGAGGAACAGGACACCGCGATGGGCGCAGCTCACCGCGCCCGGCCGCGCGGAACCGGAACCGCCGCCGATCATCGCCGTGACCGACGAGGAGTGGTGGGGTGCCACGAATGGCGGCGCGGTGATCAGCGGTGCGTCGCCGGAGAGCGTGCCCGCGACCGAATGGATCGCGGTCACCTCCAGGGAATCCCGCTCACGCAGCGGTGGCAGCAGGCCTGGAAGGCGTTGCGCCAGCATGGTTTTCCCGATGCCGGGCGGACCTGTCAGCAGCAGATGGTGCGCACCGGCCGCGGCCACCTCCAGCGCCCAGCGCGCCTCGTCCTGGCCCACCACCTCGCTGAGATCTCCGATCGGTGGATCGGCTACCGGCAGGACCGGATCCGGGACGGTCAGTTCTCCCCCGCCGCGCAGCCAGTCGAGCAGTTCGAGGAGGGTGGCCGCGCCGAGGACTCGGATGCCGTCGACCAGGCCCGCTTCGGGCAGGGCGGCGGCGGGGACGATGACGGTGCGGCGGCCCGCGTTTCGTGCGGCGAGGACCGCGGGGAGGATGCCTCGGACGCGGCGGACGCGGCCGTCGAGGGCCAGTTCGCCGAGTAGAACGGATTCGGCGAGGCGGTTGGAGGGGATGGCTCCCGCCGCGTCGAGGACCGCGCCGGCGAGGGCGAGGTCGTAGACGCTGCCCACCTTCGGGAGGGTGGCGGGCGACAAGGCCAGGATGACGCGGCCGTCGGGCCATTTCTCGCCGGTGTTGGAGACGGCTGCTCGGACTCGGTCTCGGGATTCCTGGAGGGTGGTGTCGGGGCGGCCGACGAGGTGGACCGACGGGAGGCCCTGGCCTATGTCGGCTTCGATTTCTACGAGTTGGCCCTCGACGCCGCTGACGGCGACGGAGTAGGCCCTGCCGAGGGGCATGTCAGAACGCCGCCTTCAGGTGCAGGATCTCCGGTGGGCGGCCGGGGCGCAGGATGACGGAGACGACGTCGAAGCGGATGCGCTGGAAGGGGCTGGGATGGGCCTGCAGCCAGTGGCGGGCCACGGTGCGGATGCGCTGCTGTTTGAGGAGGGTGACGGCCTCCTCGGGGCGACCGCAGGTCAGATTGCGGCGGGTTTTGACCTCGACGAAGGCGGTGATGTCGCCCTCGCGGGCGACGAGGTCGAGTTCGCCGTAGCGGCATCGCCAATTGCGGGCGACGATCGACATCCCGGCCGTGCGGAGATAGTCCGCGGCCAGGTCTTCCCCCTGCGCTCCCAGCGCCAGATGCTGTGCCATTCAGCCAGCATGGCCGCGCCCGTACCGGACGCGGC